>JAQVRW010000210.1 GCA_028700875.1 Candidatus Zixiibacteriota bacterium
GTACTCCGATACCACCCAGCAGTTGGCTTTGAAAGGATTGAGTTTCAGTTTAGAAAAGCCCCCCTTCCGCCTGGAGCAGTTGTCTCTCGATGCTTCCCGGCGGGGCAACAAGATCACCCTGGGGAATCTGGTGATTCGGACCGCCCGGAATCAACTCGACGGCCAGGGAACCTATGTCGCTTCCGACAGCGCGGTATCGTCGGGCCAACTGGCCAGCCGACCGTTCGATTTTATGGAATTGACGGCACTCGTGCCGACCTTCAATCTGTACGGCAATCCCCTCTTTGAAATCGAGACGCGACTGGAACGGGATTCCCTCGTGGCGATGCTGGGGATCATCGAACCGCCGCAGCGGATCGATCTCGGCTTCGATGTCGCCAACGTCAGCAAAGCCATGAATGTCGCCACTCATGATCTGGTGCGGTATTACCTGAATATCGGATTGACAAATTTTTCCCTGGCCCATTGGCTGGGCGACACCGCCATGGACTACCGGGCAAATGGAACCATCGCGCTGGCGGGCACGGGATTCACCGCCGAGGATGCGGATATTACGCTCAATGTCAACCTCACGGATATCGGCGTTATCGGTCGATCGGTCGGTCGGATTACCGGCGACGCCCGCTATGCGACGGGGAATCTCGACGGCCGCCTCGATGCCTCCGGTGATTTCGGCGGCTTGAGCTCCGTTTTCAATGTGCTGGATGTTCTCGATTCCCAGAATTATGATGTCAGCCTGACGGCATCGCATCTGAACCTGGCTCCGTTGCTTCAAATGGACAGTTTGACCTCGGATATCAATCTGAGCGCGCTGGTACAAGGCAGTGGCTTTGACATGCAGCGGTTGACCGGGAACGCCCGTCTCGATGTGACCTCGTCGACGATATCCGGTGTGAGAGTAGACACCATCTTCGCCCGCGCCGATTTTACAGCCGAGTCCTATCGGTTGGATACGCTTCATGCCGCATCGCCCCTGGGAAGCCTGAGCCTGGCCGGACAGGGAATATACGACGGCAACCACTACCTGTCCTTTGCGGCGAGGTTCAAAACCCTTTCGCCCCTGAAGGAGATGCTGGCGGACGTCGATTCGCTTTCCGGAAGCGGCGCTTTCATCGGGACGGTGAACGGCACGCTTGATTCATTATCGATGGCCGGCGATCTGGAGTTTCAGTGGCTCTGGTACAACACGTTCGGCGTCGAGTCGATAACCGGCCGATTTGCGGCGCTGTCACAGGGGGACAGTCTGAGCGGCGACGCTCAGGTATCGGCCCGCCAACTGGGCCCCGAAGGTATGGGCGCGGATTCGGTTGTCGCCTCCTCGCATTTCACCGCCGCCGAGGCCGCGGTCGTCGTCGACGGATTCTACCGGCCGGGGATCGATGCCCATGTCGAAAGCATAATCGCCTTCGACAGCATCATTATTGCGGCCTTCCCGAATATCACTTTGGATTTCCGACAGCAGCATTGGCGAGGCGGAAGTCCGGAGACACGGATTACAATCGACGGCGATGGCTACCGGGTCGAAAATTTTGCCTTGACCTCTCCCCTCGCTGCCGGCGGATTAGAACAATCTGTTTCTTTGGCCGGGTTATTCTCGATGGTCGGAAGCGAAGATTTCACGCTGACGATCGACCGTCTCGATCTCGAACAACTGCTCTCGGCCTTCGACCTGCCGGATAAAATCGCCGGACGGTTGACCGCCGAAACGCATCTGGGCGGCACAGCCTCGGCGCCGATTCTCACCGGCCGGATGGCCATCGACAGCGGCCTGGTCAACCAGTTCCCCTATCACGCCATCCATACCGGTTTCGACTATGAGACCGAGAAACTGGCCTGGAGTTCGTCTTTGCTGCCGTATCAGGCGGACAGCCTGGCGATCGCCGGTTTCGTGCCGCTCAATCTTGCCTTCACCAACACGGGTGCTCTGATCTATCGCGACCGGCCATTCGAGGTCAACGTCACCACCTCCGGTTTGCCTCTCTCCGTAATCAAGGCTTCCGGCCAACCGTTCAAACAGGTGCAGGGGTTCATCACCGCCGACATGAGTATCGCCGGCACATTTGATGCGCCATCGGCGAGCGGGAGTTTCGGCCTGCGCGACGGTTCGGTCTCGATGCCCCGCTACGGCATCGAGTATTCGGACATCCTGACCAGCCTCTCGATCCATGATGCCGTTCTGACTCTGGATACCTTGCAGGTGATGCGGGATAAGGGGATGTTGACCGGTTCGGGATCGCTTCAGTTCGAAAAAGACCTGCTGGCCGGCGTGATCAAAACGACCCAATTCGATTTTCTGGCCAATTCGTTCTATCTCATCCGCCATAAGGATTACCAGGTCGATATCTCCGGCGATGCTCATCTGACCGGCAACAGCCTGGAGCCGAAGTTCGCCGGCAACATCACCGTCCTTCGTTCCAGTTTCTTCCTTCCGGCGCTCATGGAGGACGCCGCCACCGCCCAAGCCGCGGCCGACAAATCGATGCCGCTATTGGTCAAGGCGACTCTCCCGCCGGACACCCTGGCCGACTCGACCAACGCCGCGCTGGCCATCAGGCGCGGCGAAATAGACACCCCCGAGGTCGATTGGTACAAGAATCTTCGCGGCCAGTTCAAGGTCACCATCCCGCGCAACACCTGGTTGCGCAGCTCGGACATGAACCTGGAAATCGGCGAGGGAGATATCGACCTGGTCAAGAACGGGCCCGATTTCGAAATCTTCGGACCGCTCAAGATCATGCGCGGCCAGTACAACCTGTACGGCAAACGTTTCACTATTCTTCAGGGGAGCCTTCTTTTCCAGGGCGGAGTGGAATACAATCCCGAAGTTTCCATGCAGGCGCAATACGTGTTCCGCACCGCCGATCGGGAGAAGAAGACGCTCAAGCTCGATGTCTCCGGCAAATCGTTCAGCCCCGTACTTCAGTTCACGCTGGATGATAATGTCATCGAAGAGAAGGACGCCATCGCATACGTCATGTATGGCCGCAGCATGGAGGAGTTGACCTCGGGGCAGCAATCCAACGCCGGGGCAGCGCAGGCCGATCTGGCCAAGGGCGCTGCCGCCAACATGTTGTCCAACCAGCTCTCCCAGACCCTCGGCAGCAAGCTGGGCCTCGATGTCGTCGATATCAGTTCACAGGGAAGTTTTGCCTCGGCTACGATGACCGTCGGCAAATACCTGACCAATAACCTGTTCATGAGTTATCAGCGGTCGGTCGGCCAGACGCAGGGACAGGAGGCGACGCCCGAGATCGTCACGCTGGAATATGAACTGAACAAACATCTGTTTTTGCAGCTTCTTCAAGGGGACGAGAAGACCAGCGGGGCCGATTTCATCTTCAAATACCAGCACTGATCTGCCGCCGTTCCTCTCTACGGTCACATATCGCCGACGCGAAACGACGCCGGGATCTGCCGGCCGAAGACTTATGCAATCTTTTGATCCAGGAGGTCGACCGTCATCGCGGCCGGGCGGAACAATTCGACGACATTACCTTGATGATAATCCGGGAAATATAGACTTCTTTGGTTGCCTGAAGACAATTACTCGATCCGATGATGCATCCAGACATTGGGTTCGAGATACATCCCGATATCATTGGCCAGATCGATCAATATCGGAACCAACGCCCCGGAAATAACATACTGGCCGCTCTCGGGAAACAACAACCCCGTCCAGCTCTCCCATTCGGCCACCGTGCCGGACATATACATCGACTCCGGGCAGACCTTTACGACTTCCGCTCCCAGACGGACATGCACCCGCATCCAGGGATCAAACGGCATCCCCTCCCTGGTTTTCCAATTCACATACCGTTCCATCGGGGTCAACGGATAAAGCGACTTGCGATTCGGACGCACCGGGGCATAGAGCGACGTGCATTTATGCGCCTTGCCGATCGCAATCATGTGTTGCACCGTCTTGGTGCTGACCGCCTTGCCGCGCCAGTTCGGTGCGGAAATGATCTGCAGGGCAAACAGCGTCCGGCCGGATAACCGCCCCCCCGGTTTTCCCTCGCACACCTCCCTCAAAATCCAATCCAACCCGCCGTCGTCGAGCTGCCCCGGCACCACCCGACGTTCCATTGGGATGCAGTTTCCGACCGCCGCAATTTTACCGCTTCCCGGCTCCAGCAAGGCGAATTGATATTCGAGGTAATTCTCGTACAGCTGCCACCAGTATTCACCGACGATCTCGTCGTGATTCATGAATTCCGGCCAGGCGGCGGCGCAAATCTCCTTGACCGGAGCGATCAAATCCGGCCGGTCTTTAAGACTTGCCGGCGTGAAATCGGGTGTAATCATACCGGAAATATGCGGGTTCGGCCGGTCGTGTCAATTCAAGAATTGTCGTAATTAACCGGTGGTGGAACTATCTTAGGCGAGGGGTACCCCATCCCCTCCGGGGATGGGAGCCTTACAAACAGCATCCATATTTCCCCAGCCTGTACCCTGTCAATTCAAGAATTTGTAGGGGCCGGGTTTCCCGGCCCGGATTCTGTTTGTGGGCGGTCCGCCCGTGGCGGATCCACATCTGCCCCACCGGAGACCGCTCCCGGCCGATGTGGACATCGGCCGGGCACAGGATAAAGGAAACCGCGCCGCTCCACATTTAATTTGAAATGCAATGGCGAGCGGGCGTTCGTCCATCACCCGGCCGAAATGTCTGGCGAAATCGGACTAATCATCCTACATTGAGGCGTCAACTGAAGATGGCCATCGAGTGGATAGGAAACAACCCGTGGGCGTCGATTCCGTTACTCTGCTGAATACTCTCCGCCGATCGATCGGGACACGGCTGATGCCGGCCGTGATTGCGGTCCTATTGATCGCCGTCACCGGATGCGCGGCGGAACGGCCATCATTCCCCCCGCCGGTCATCCCCGCCTGTTTTGGCGTCAATATCCATTTCCAGGGATCGCCCCCGGACCTGGATCTGATCGAAGCGGCCGGGTTCGGGATCATCAGGATGGACATGAGTTGGAAGAAGGTCGAAACGGCCAGGGGGGTCTATGATTTCGTCGCCTCCGGATACGACAGCCTGACGTCGGCTTGCCTCGAACGAAATATCCGGATTCTTTACATCCTCGATTATGGTAACCCGTTGTATGAACCGCAAAGGTCGGTGAGATCGGACACCGGACGGGCGGCGTTCGCTTCTTTTGCCGAAGCCGCCGTCAAGCGATACGCCGGGCGGGGAATCATCTGGGAAATCTGGAACGAACCGAACGGCTCCGCCTTCTGGCAGCCGCAATCCAACGCCGAGGAATATTGCAAACTGGTGGAGACGACCGCTCCCCGCCTGCGACAGGCCGACAGCACCGCCTTGATCATCGCCCCGGCCGCCTCGGCGATCCCCATGAATTGGCTGGAGGGCTGCTTCAACCGCGGCTTGCTTTACTGGATCGATGGTGTCTCGGTCCATCCCTACCGCAAGCAGGTTCCGGAAACGGTCATCGAAGATTACGCGGCCCTGCGGGATTTGATCAAGCGGTACGCTCCGGGCGGACGGGAGATTCCCATCATTTCCAGCGAATGGGGGTATTCGTTGATCAACTGGGACAACACCCCGCTCACCCCGATCGAACAGGCGCAATATCTGACTCGCACGTATCTGGTGAACCTGTATCAAAACATCCCCGTAAGCATCTGGTATGATTGGAAAGACG
>JAQVRW010000211.1 GCA_028700875.1 Candidatus Zixiibacteriota bacterium
GGGATCGTGATCGATGCCGTCGACAGGTACGACCCCCGCCGTGGGGAGAGCCTGTCCCACATCGACCGGGACTATGCCGGCGCGACCGGGCGCAAAAACTCACCAATTATTTCTCAAATCCAACCGTATATACGGTGGAATCAGACTTCGTGGTGTACGGTCCGACAGAACGACGAATATTTCCGAGGCTTGGATTGCCGGACGTTCCGGTTTATCAGGACGACCACGTAACCATCTGGAAAATCAACAACTGAACTGATGCGAGGTTGACGCAACTATCAACTAAGGGACAGGGTAGTAGAAGTATGTTTTCCGCTAAAGCGCACTACGGTTTGAAGGCTGCCGTGTATTTGGCCCGGCAGACCGGCAAAGGTCCGATCCAGGCGAAGGAAATCGCCGAGACGCAGAATATCCCGGTCAGGTACCTGGAGCTTCTGTTGTCGCAGATGAAAAAGGCCCGCCTGATCAATTCCAATCGCGGTAAGCTGGGCGGATACCGTCTGGCCCGACCGGCGGCGGCGATTTCCGTCTTCGATGTCATCATGGCGCTCGAAGGCAAGGTGACCTTCGTTTCCTCCCACGAGACCAAGGACGACGATCTGATCGAACTGGCCGTGGCCGATTTTTGGAAGCAGGCCGAAACCAATCTGGTGGCCTATCTCAAACAAACCAGTATTGAAGATCTGCGGCGGCAGGCCGAAACCGATAAGCAGATGTACCACATCTGAAGGCGGAAACAGCATGGCCAGAATCGCCGGCAGTATCCTCGATTTAATCGGGCGGACACCCCTGGTGGCGCTCGACCGTCTCGGGCGCGGTCTGCCCGGACGGGTCGTGGCCAAGATGGAATCCCATAATCCCGCCTCATCGGTTAAAGACCGGATCGGCTATGCCATGATTCTGGCGGCCGAGGCCGACCATAAAATCACCAAAGACACGGTCATCATCGAACCGACCTCCGGCAATACCGGTATCGCGCTGGCCTTTGTCTGCGCCGTCCGTGGCTACCGCTTGATTCTGACCATGCCGGAAACCATGTCGGTCGAACGGCGCAATCTCCTGCGGGCGTTCGGGGCGGAGTTGATCCTGACGCCGGGGAAGGAGGGGATGGCCGGAGCCGTGGCCCGGGCCGAGGAATTGCTCGGGCGGTATCCAAACGCCTTCATGCCGCAACAGTTCAATAATCCGGCCAACCCGGATATTCATCGGCGCACCACCGGCCCGGAGATATGGGAGGATACCGACGGCGCCGTGGACATTTTCGTCTCGGGCGTCGGCACCGGCGGGACGATCACCGGCGTAACCTCCTTCATCAAACCGCTCAAACCGGGCTTCAAAGCGATCGCCGTGGAACCCGCCGCCTCGCCGTTCTTGACCAACGGCGTTGCGGGGCCCCACCCCATTCAGGGCATCGGACCCGGATTCAAGCCGGGCAATTTGGACCTGAGCCTGATCGACGAGATCATGACCGTCACCAATGACGAGGCGGTTGCCATGACCCGGCGGATCGTCCGCGAGGAGGGGTTCCTGCCGGGGATATCGGCCGGGGCCAATGTCGCCGCCGCGCTCCGAGTCGCCTCCCGCCCCGAAAACAAGGGCAAGCTGATTGTTACCATCATCTGTGACACCGGTGAACGATATCTGTCGACTCCGACCTACCTGGAAATCGGTCAACCGCCTGTCTGACATTCCCTGCCGCCCGCCGATTCCCACTCTCCCATTTCGCTCGAATGCGCAGCCCGACTTTAAGTTAGGTATTCCGCGCGAGGCCCGTTTCGTCCGTCTCCCGGAATGAACGTCGCCGATTCCTGTGAGCAATTGCAGTCGGTCTCGCAATTAATTCCGGCCGACAAATAAACTTGCATGGCTTT
Organism: Candidatus Zixiibacteriota bacterium; assembly: GCA_028700875.1. Taxonomy (GTDB): domain Bacteria; phylum Zixibacteria; class MSB-5A5; order GN15; family JAAZOE01; genus JAAZOE01. Next base: position 1,872 of record JAQVRW010000211.1, read on the forward strand.
GCATTCGATATATACATTGAAAAGCCCAAACTCTGAACGCGGTGTAGGCAATCAGAAGCAACTGCGACGCCGGAATGACTTCCGCGACGGAAGAAATCGGGCTCCGATTAAGGCCGGACCGTAATATGCGAGTCATGCCCGGCGAGTGCGAAAGCGGTTTAATGAATCTTCGAATTGACCTCGTACAGGATTTCCCCTCGTTTCAGGCGTTGGCGCCGGAATGGGACCGAATGGTGGCGGAACAATTCGCCGACCATCCTTTCTTTCGTCACTTCTGGTTTACCAACTACTACCGCGTCTATTTCCCCGAAACCCCTCTGTTGGTTCTGACCGGCCATGACGCCAACGGTCTCGTCGGCGCCCTTCCGGCCGTTCAGGTTCGACGGACTCTGGCCGGAATCCCCTTGCGCACGGTCAAGCTTCTGGCCGGCGATCACTCCCCGATAAACCGCGTTCTCGTGACCGCCGACCATCAGGACCTGCTGGCCGGTTTCATGAATCGTTTGATCGAACGGAAGATCGATCTGATCTATCTTGAGGATATACCCGAACTGTTCCCCGATCGCGCCTGGATGGAGCGATTCTGCCGGGAACAGCGCCTGCAACTGGAGATAAGGCAGATCCGGCGCTCGCCGTATATCCCCACCAGCGGGAGTTTCGAGGATTACCGCAAGGGATTGACCAAGAAATTCCGGGAAATACAAAATAATCGGTTAAACAAAATCCAACGGGCCGGCGGCTTCGATATCACCGTCTATGCCGGGGCCGACGATATCGATCAGGCGATGGACACGATGCGGCATATAGCCGCCCACAGCTGGCAGGGGAAAGAGGGCAGCGGCCTGTTTTCGGGGGAAAAGAACGCCGCCTTTTATCCGGTCTTCATCGGTCACGCGCTTGCTCACGGGTACGGGCGGGTGTTCGTCCTCTCGCTGGATCATCGCCCGGCCGCCTTCGAATTCCACGTCACCCACGGCCGGACGGAATACTGCCTGAAGGCCGAATACTCGCAGGAATTCGCCCACCTGTCACCGGGCGCTGTGTTGGACCTGGAGCTGGTTCGAAGGGCGTTCGATTCCGATATCGAAACCTATGACTTGATGGGATACGCCGACCCGTACAAGATTCGCTGGACGGAGCATTTCACCCCGTACTATCGGTATTTCATTTTCAACCGCACCACCGCCGCACGGGCGGCGCACCTGGTATATTTCCGGCTGGGAGATCATCTACGGGCGATGAAGCGAAAGAATCATCATCCCATCTTTCAATCCCCTCATTCTAATTCCGGAAAAACACCAGCGTTACGATGATAAACGACGGAATCAGGATCAATCCCGAATACGCCATATACCCGAAAAAATGCGGCACCTTGACCTTTTGCTCTTCCGCAATCGATTTCACCATGAAATTGGGGCCGTTGCCGATATACGTGTTGGCCCCCATGAACACCGCCCCGCAGCTTATCGCCCGCAACAGATCGACCTGAACCCCGGCGATCGTCACCGCACCTGGCATATGTTGGGTGACGCTTTCGGCCAGCGAGAAGAGGGTCACATAGGTCGGAGCGTTGTCCAGAAACGAACTAAGCCCTCCGGTCAGCCAGAAAAACTGCCATGGCTGGGTGATCCCCAATTCCGCCCCTTTGGCGTGCAGGAGCATCAACAGCGGCGTCATGGTGATGAATATCCCGATAAACAACACGGCGACTTCGATGATCGGATGGTATGTGAACTTGTTCTGTCGCCGGATTTTCTTGCTTGTGAACACCAGCGATAACACGGTCATGGCGACCATGATCAATTCCCGGTACGGCATCGGGGCCTGAAGCGCCACGGCCAAAATGACCCCCGCCAGAAAAAGCAGATTGACAAGTCCCGAAAACCTCAGCGGTTCGATTCTGGCGATATCCCGTTTGAGATCGACAGCGCGCTCCTTGCGATAGGCCAGACTGTCCCAGACATAGAAGATGGTCAGCACGATAGCCAGCATGACCAGCCATTCCGGAATCAATCTCAATGTCCAGGTGAACGGCACTCCCTTGAGGTATCCCAGAAACAGCGGCGGGTCGCCGACGGGGGTCAGGCAGCCGCCGATATTGGAGACGATGAATATGAAAAACACCGGTATATGTCCCGTATGTTTGCGTTCGCTGATCGTCCGCAGAAGCGGCCGGATAAGAACCATGCTGGCCCCTGTCGTGCCGATCAGGTTGGCGAGAATCGCGCCTGCCACCAGAAACATGGTGTTGGTCGCCGGGGTGGCCTTCAGGTCGCCGGTCATCAGGATGCCGCCGGAAATGATGAACAGCGACCCTAACAGGATGATGAACGAAATATAATCTTTCATGGTCAGGGCCAGCTCGGCCCGGAAGTCGATCATCATGTAGACCAGAATCGGCAGGCTGACAATGGCGGCGATGATGGCCTTGTTACGGTTATGGTCCCAGAACTTGGGCAGAGGCAGAGGCATGATGGCGATGAGCAGCAGCAGGATGACAAACGGCGCTCCGCTGACAATCGGCACTGCTTCCATCGCATCATCCTCCAACTACGGTAGCGGGGTAATCTCCGTAGGTCAGGTGCCTGGTGCACCTGACAATGTGACGTCGGTGGCCCACCCTTCAGGGTGGGGACGGGGTGGCCCACCCCTTTAGGGGCGGGGAAAATCAATCGCGCACACCGCTCCCGTCACGATTCCATCCATTATCCGAATTTGATTCTTCTCTGTCAAGCGAAACTGGACGAGGAGAAGCCCTGGCGGAGATAGTCATGGCGCCGAGTCGGCCATCATAATAGCTTGCGCCTGAAAAAGAATTCAACTATTTTATTCGCAAGCCATAAAGAGATTCAACGGGTGCATAGAAACACGGTTTACGGCGACGCAAAGACGACCGAATAATTTGTATGGAGTGGCTATATGGATTTACGTAACCAATTCCACGCCTTTTAATGGGGAAGCCGCAATGGAAATTGAAGAGAAAGTGAGAAAGAGATTCTCAGAATTGATAAATGCCGGCCAACGGGTGACTTCCGTAACCAGAATCAGTGGTGTTGACCGCGATGAACTTCGGCAAAAGAGTGTCGGTTGGCTTGCATCAGCACAGAACCTGATACATTTTGTAGTGAACAATCCTGCCAATCCTTATAGGGCATCAACAGATAGGATTTGCGCAATGGAACGAGGATACGGCGTAATTGACTCGGTTGGCGAAGTCAATATGATACTCATAAAGCTCCTAGAGGATATAGACACGGGTTTGTTGGCTTCCATCGAAAATCAGGCTAGAGCCATGGTCTTTGATGATTTCTTGGATCATGCAAAGGAATATGCTAAGGGCGGAAGTAAGAACGAAGCTGGGGTCATCGCTGGCGTGGTCTTTGAAGACACTCTGCGGACCATTTGCCGAAATAAAGGCATAGAAGAAAAAGATATACAGCTCGATACGCTCATCAACGCACTGGCTAAAGCCGGCACACTGACGTCGGTCCAGGCAAAAAGAGCAAAAGCGGCAGCGTATGTGCGCACCAAAGCTACCCATGCCCAATGGGACGAATTTGAAATGGATGATTTAAAAGCAACAATCGAATTTACTGAAGAGTTGATAAGAAAGAATCTGGACGAATGAACCCGGGTGCCCCACCCACAGCCCGCCAACGGCGGGCGACGGGTGGGTTCAAATGATGACGGCTGAAAAGTATCATTCACCGACATGCTCGAATAGTCCTCGCTCAAAATCAACACCAGTTTGATGGTGAATACGAATCCGTCACGATAAGTGTATGGCTA
>JAQVRW010000212.1 GCA_028700875.1 Candidatus Zixiibacteriota bacterium
TCAGGGCCAGCCACGGCAGCGGCTCCACACGATAGCCGACCTCATACTTGACCGCCCGTTCCGGTTTCAGGTCGGGATTCCCCGACGTCGAAGAGTACAGGTGATTCATGGCCGGAAAATGAGTGGACATCCCCACGGCCGCCCGAAGACTCAGCATCGCCCACGGCGATACGGTCACGCCGCCATACGGGTCGAACGACGTCCCGGAGGCGTCGACGCTGTCGGCGTTCATCCAGCTGAACGTCGCGCCAGCATCGACCATGACATCCTTCGACGCCATCACGTTGACTTGATCGAACACCGACCCGGTGGTCACCGAAGCGTTGTCCCATGGCGCGCCGAGGTCATCCTGCATGCTGACGGCGTCGTATCTATAGGCCGCGCCGCTGATATTCGTCACCCGGTCGTTGACAGTGACCGTGGCGCTGACATTGCCGCCCAGATCGTAGCCGTCATGATAGCTGTCGAAATCGAGGGTGCTGTCGACCATGATAGGATCGGTGTACCGCTGCAAACGGTTTTCGTTGTCGTCGTAGTAGAGCTTTCCGCGCCAATAAATCCGGTCTCCGATCCGGCCGTCCGACCCCGCATCAACATACCAGCGCCGCCACAGCGGGTAATACTGGTACACCGGTTTATTCGTGCCCGACGGGACGTGACGCTCGGCATCGAAATAACCGGTCGACAACGACAGGAGGGTTCCGCCCGGAAGCGTGTAGTTGAGCTTGCCGTCGACATTGTACCGCAGGTAATCGGCATTGTCGCGGCGATCGCCGTCTTCGAGCGGGACGAGCGTGAAATCGTCGGACAATGGGTAGCCATCCGCCTGCGAGCGCCCGAACGACACCCAATAATCCAGACGGCCACGGCGGGCCCCATGATTAACCAGTACCTCGTTGAACTTTTCCGAACCGCCCGCCAGGGTCGCTTCCGCGACCGGGGGGCCGTCCACCCGACGGCTGACGAGATTAACGACGCCGCCAAGGGTATTGGCGCCATAGGCCGAGGGAACCGGACCCTTGATGACGGCCAGTTCCGAGACGTTGCTGAGAGGAATCGTCGTCATATCCAGATCGCCGTAGTAGGGCAGGCTGATTGGCCGGCCGTCGAACAGCACCAGCACTTCCTGCGAGGTGAAGCCGCGAATCTGCATCTTCGCCTCTCCCTTGGAGCCGTTGGTGACGACCACGCCGGGGACCGCCGCCAGAGCCGACGCGACGGTGGGGGCGCCGGAAGCCTTGATGACGCCCGCGCTCAATTCAATTTGTGAGGGATTAAACGTCGGACGTTCTGCCCGAACCTCAACCACTTTGCCCAGCTGATACACATTAGTTGTGTCATTCATGTCGGCCACCGCGGCGCTGTCATCACCCGGAAATGCCGGGGCCGATAACAGCCATACGAGACCGGTGAGCAATAATAATTTGAATGGAATCGCACCCCCAGGGACGCCGGCGCGACGGCCGAAACGATGAAGCAGGATACTCATTGAGACAACTCCTTTTTCCAGCAGAATCCTCAGTAGCCGCATCCGCGACCGCCGGGCGCCCCATCTGGTTGCAGTCACCGACGACGAAGGCGCGCCGCGGCAGAAAAACGCGGCGGGAGTTGTCGATGGTTGACCTTTCCAAACACGGGAGGTCCGGACGTTTCCCTCCGGGCCCAACGGTCGCACACCATGGCATCACGCCGTAGGTCATGCGACTCGGTCAATCAGAAGCCTTTTATGGCCGTTCTGTCGATTGTGTCTTCGTTACTTTAAGCTCAACCACCTCGGGAAATTCGTTCAGATGCAGGGACTGCACCATGCCCAGCACCACATTGCCGATGATGGCGCCGGCGAATTGGTTCAATTCCACGGCGTGGCCATTCACAAGCAGTGTCACCTCATCTGATTTCATACGCTTCCTCGTTATGACAAGGTTTCACTAATCCATTCAAATGGTCGTCTGCATGGGCGCTGATATTTCCTTTTCAAGCATCCGCTGCTTGTCGTGAGATCGCCGTTCAGACCTCTGGTCGGCAAAAATTATACGGCATACCTTCGTTTGTCAAGCGGTTTTGGTTACTCTTCCACATTGCAGCCGGTACGACCCCGAAACCGCTTTCGAAGTTATTATTGGTGAGACACGCGCCATCGGAATCGCCGACGACATTGATTGAAGCCGTCTTAATTGCCCGCCTTTGATGTTCCGCAGGGTCTTGATTCCGCGAAGCGGAATTGTGACCCTGCGGCCATTCAACTATCGGCCGCCCGGTGACTATCCTGCTTCGCGGCCGGAGGCTGTATCGACTCTTCGTCGAAGAACAGATTGATGTCCTTGACCCCGGAAATGCGCTGCAGCGCGCGGATAAAATCATTGCCGGCGCCTTTTTCCCGGAAGCGGACATAATACGAGATTTCCACCGAATCCAGCGCATCTCCCGACCACGGCCGAGAGAAATTCTTGTTGCGTGGCCGGGTTGGGAGGATTAGCTTGACATTCTGGATGAACGGCAAAGGAATCTCCGATAATGAGTTGTTGGCCGGACTGAGGCAACGGCGTCCGGACGCATTCCGTCAATTGGTCGAAATACAAAAGCACAATATTGTAAACATTTGTAACCGTTTCGTCCACAACCCCGAAGACGCCGAGGATATCGCCCAGGAAACGTTCGTGGAAGTGTATCGGTCGATCTCCTCGTTCCGAAGAACATCCAGTCTACAAACCTGGATCTACCGGATAGCGGTCTCGCGGTCGTTGAACTTCATCCGGAATCAGAATCGTCTTAAACGCCGCGGGGCCAAAGAATCCCCCGAAATATCCGATGAGGTCATGCAAATTCCGGCTTCGGCATCGGATGGTCCTCTCGAGGTGCTGGAACAGAAGGAAAGGCAGCAAATACTGGATCAGGCGCTAGACAGCCTGCCCCCCGATCAGCGCGTCGCTTTTGTTTTAAGCAAATGCAATGATATGAGTTATCAGGAAATAGCGGCGGTCCTGGAAACCACGGTGCCGTCGATTGAATCACTGGTTCACCGGGCCAAGACGAATCTGCAGAAGAAATTGCACGCCTATTACCGGACCCGGATACAAAATTCGAAATAGTTCCGCAAAGATGGCCGTGAAACGGTGTCAAAAGAAATATGGGAAGGGTCTATTACATGAGGGAACGCCATGGACGACAAAAATGCTAACGAAACGCGTATCGAACAGGAAATAGCCAAAACAATGAGCAGGCTTGATGATCTTCCGATTCTGACCGCCGCCCCCGACTTCTACGACCGTCTTGAACAACGGTTGGCGCGCCTCGAATCGGCGGAGCATCGACTGACGGCTCGATTGTTCGGCAATTTTCGATTGGGATATGCGCTCTTGTTGATAATGGTTCTGGCCAATCTGGCGACGGCCTATTTCGCCGGACATCCTTCGAACGCCACCGATAACCGTGACCAGAACCTGGAATCGCTGGCCGCCGAATATATGCCGAATATGCCCAGTTCATTAATCTCCGGCCAATGACCGGACGGACACATATATGGATATTATGACCAAATACAGATTCTGGATGGGCGGCATCATCGTCCTGGTGGCGTTGAACATCGCCTTGATGGCCTTCATCTGGTATGACCGGGCGCCGCGCGCGGATCGCCCGCCGGACGGGATGGCTCCGCCCGGACGTCCCGGCGGCGATTTTATGGTCCGGGAACTGGAACTGAATCCCGAACAGGCACGCACGGTCCGCGCCCTGCACGAACAACAGGTGCTCCGGAGCGATACGATTCGGGCGGAAATCCGTCGACTCTATAAGGAAATCGTAACCGAACTGTTTTCCGCCGCGCCTGATTCCAGCCGCATACGGCAGTTGTCGGACGCCATCGGCAGCCAACAGGCCGAATTCGATCGGGGGTCGTTTAATATTTTCCTGGAGATAAAACGAATCTGTGACGCCGGTCAGCAGGAGAAGCTGCAACGGCTGATCACCGAACTCCTGATGCGATCGCTGCCGTCGCCGCCCCCCGATCTCAAGCGGCACGATTTATACCCGCCGCCGGACGCTCAGCAACCAGGCCCCCCGGCCGGTAATCCACCGCCACCGGATAAGGACCGCCTCGGACCATGAGATGATGAAGGCGGTCTGCGCCTCCGACAATGAACCGACACCGCGCTCGACGCAGAATATGATGAATACACATCGCTGGATATATAGTTGAATGGTTAAAGTGATCATCGTACAGTTCGCCGTATTTTCGGAACGGGGGTTGTCGGCGCTGGAAAGGCGAACGAGAATTCGATAGGCTCGTCACGTTAGCTATAGATCAACATCTCATTCTCTCATTTGAGGTGACGCTCCCAGACCCGCAAGCCGAAAGGCTTGCCGGTGCGTTATTATGGGGCCAACCGTAAACCAAAATTGCATTCCGTCATTGGAAAGAGCATAAAAACAGAAGAAGTCGGGTCTTTGGTTCGTGTTATGGAGTAAGGGATTACGCCATACAATGACCACGCCGTCGCCGTTTTCCGCCTTCCACGCTCACCGGCCGTATCTCATTGAGAAAACAGGTCGGGATGGTTGCCGGCAGAACGCAACAACTTTGATTTCCTAATGAATATCCGCTTTCGCTTGACACCCGTGCGGTTTCATCGATAGATTGTCTAGCGTGTATATGCCGAATTGCCATCATATTGCGAATAGGTTTCGCGCAATTCTGAACTGGCCCGGAGCCGCCGGATCATCACTGCCTCTTCTGGTTTTCTGCCTTTCGGTAATACTGTTTTCCCCGGCATCGGTTCAAGCTCAGGATGGATATGCGGTCCAGAAAATCGCCTTCAAAGGAAACAAGACCATCTCAACGACCATCCTCAAGCTGCTGACGGAAACGAAATCGGTCGGCACGTTCTCGAAACTGCTCGGCAAAAAGGGACCGGAATACGATGATGAAGTCATGGTGCAGGATATCGAGCGGATCAAGGCGTTCTATCAGCGCGAAGGCTTCCTGTATGTCGCCGTCGCCCCGGCACAGAAGGAAATCGATCAGCAGAAGAAAACGGTCAAACTAACCATCTCAATCATCGAAGGGGAACCGTTCAGGGTGCGGCAGGTCACTCATTCCCTGACGCCATCCAGCAGCATCCCGGACTCGGTCTTCAACAAGATATTCAAGCACACCAGCCGCGAAATGGTCCTTCGCCCGGACACCAGGTTCCGCGACTCGTCGGTCATACTCGATCAACTCCTGCTGACCCGCGAATTCGGCAATGTCGGGTATCCCTATGTCGATATCAAACCGGAGTTGACGGTTTCCAAAGCGGATTATACCGTCGATATCGATTGGCGGATCGAAAGCGGGCCGATGTGCTTCTTCGGCGATGTGCGGGTGACCGGCGTCAGCAAGATCCCGGCTCCCGTTATCGTCCGACAAATCGCCTTTCGACAGGGAGACCTGTTTCGGTTACGGTCGGTCGAGCAGACGCAACAGCAGGTGTATGGTCTCGGGGTCTTTCAGGTAGCCACCGCCACTCCCACCTTTGCGAAAGACAGCGGCACGGTTATTCCGGTGGAAACGTTTGTCAAAGACGCCAAGCGGTTCACGACCAAACTCGGCGTCGGGTACGGCACCGAGGATCGTATCCGCGTGTCG
>JAQVRW010000213.1 GCA_028700875.1 Candidatus Zixiibacteriota bacterium
CCAATCCAGATTTTCTTTCTTGGGCATTTTGCCTCCCTTGACATTAATAAAATGATCTGGAAATCGATAACAGTCAAGAGGAATCGGCGGAGCCCTGCCAAAATGGCAGAAAAAAGGGCCGCCTTCAGGCAGCCCTTAATACGACCTTCTATGAATTGCATCCTAACTAATTATTGCTCATCGGGCATTTCTTCTCGGATGCAGGAACCACGACGACCTTGTATCCTAATTCCGTTACCATCTTGGTCAGCTCTTCCCCTTTGATCTTGTCGGGGTTGTAGCAGACGACCATCTGGCCGGTTTTCGGATCGATCGCGTTGACCTTATGGATGCCATCCTTGCCGGTAAGAGCCTGGACGATTTTCTCGCCGGTATCCCCGGCCGCTATGCCTTCCAGCCCCAACGTCACGGATTCGCATTTCCCCTCATGCTTGCAGTCATGCTGCATGGCAGTCGTAGAATCTTTCGCCGCCGCGGCCGCAGCCTCGGTCTCGGCCTTCTTCTGCATCGGGCAAGTCTTGACCGGGCAGGTTTTGGTGCAATCTTTTTTGGGAGTTTCATCGCCTGCCCACACATTCATGGCTGTCAAACTCAGGCAGAACGCCAGGGCCAGTCCGATAATAAGAACCTTCTTCACGTCTCCTCCGTTGCTGTAGTGGCCCGGCCGTCCAGGATGACGGCCGGGAGTTTACGTTCATATAATATAATGCCTATTTGCGCATGCCGCAACCCAAACCCGCCTTGGCTCCGCCGCAGCCTTTACCGCCGGCCATACCGCCGCACTTGGCCGCGCCCATGGGACCGCCGCCGCACATCCCGCCCATGCAGGCTTTTACTTTTTCGAGTTGTTCAGCAGTCAACACTCCCCGCATATTAAACATGTGGGTAATCCGCGCTTCGGCCATCTGGCCTTTCGCGGCATTGACTTCCCGAGCCGCCGCCAGCGCCTTGGCCTTATCCGGCGAATCCGACTTCATCACCTGGCCCATTCTCAACTGGGCTTTCTCCAGCGCCGCCTTCAGGTCGATCATGGCGTTCTTGTGCGCGAACATGATATCTTTGATCTTCTGGATCTGCTCTTTGGTCAGGTCCAGGCCTTTGCAATCGAGGAGATTGCAGCACATTCCCATTCCGGGGCCCATGTCGTCGTCACCGTGGCCCCTCATCATGCCGCGGCCCATCCCCTTTCCGGAACCCATATCACCGCACTTCATGCCCATCATCGGGCCGGCGTCGTCATCCATCTGCACGATCCGCACCTCTTTTATCGTTTGGGCTTCCGGGGCGTCGTCATCGGCCATGATGATCGGAGTGACCAAAATCAACATGACCCCCATCAGTGTCAGAATCTTCTTCATTGCTGCTCCTTCTTGGTAAATTGTATTGTTGGGTTACTTTTTTCCTATCGCCCCGCGGGCGTTCTGTTGACGGAATTCCCGCAACGATTCCAGCACTTCCCGCTCGAACCGTTCCTGGAATACCTCCAGTTTCGCCTGCTGGACAAAAGTCAGCATCGGTGCGGCCTCGCGCCGAAACGCCGTTTCCCGGTCGGGTATCGCGTTCCGAATATCATACAGCGTATCCATCTTCGCCCTAAGAGTGCTTTCACTGCTGGAATCGGCTACGGCCGCCGCTATCCGATCGATGAGATCGGCCCGTTGCTGACGCAGTTCTTTTATATCCTTGCGATACGCTCGGAAAATCGGCAGAAATTTCGCCGACTGCTCATCGCTCAAATCCACCGCCTCAAACAGCTTCAACAGCCGCAAGTTTTCATAATTGGCTTCCATCTGCGGCCCAAAAGCCCGTGGGCAAGCCGGCGGGCAGTTCGGCCCCGGTCCCGCCTGACCCATCTGCCCCATCGCCGAGCCAGCGGCTATTAGAGTCAAGAGAACGGCCATCGCCAAAAAGCGTAACCTATTCATGCGTTATATCTCCGCCGAAAGATTTGTCAACATGTATTCCAGCTCCTCGGTCGACGTGTTGTCCAGAATATCCTCCGCTTGAGCCGGATGAACCTGGTTGGTGATATACATCGCCGAGGTCGTATCCAACAGCCGGGATATCTGGTCGATATCGCCGTTCAAAAACTGCGGCATGACGTCGGAATTCTCGGCCTCCGTCATCGACATCACCTGTAACCGCTGATCCGAACTCCGCGTGGAGGTCACCCGGCTTCCCGGCATGAGCGCCACCATCAAAATCAGCGCCGCCGCGGCCACCGGCCGAATCGCCCAATGCCACAGGTGAACGATTGATGTTTCGGTTGCCACCTGCGGGACAGATGCGATTTCCCGTCTGACGCCGACGATCAGCTTTTCAGCTTCCTCGGCAGTCAGGCTCTCCGGCGCCAGAACCCCTGCGTCACCCACAAAAGCAATCAGAGCCTCATGGTACTCCCGGCAGGTTTCGCAGGATTCAATATGCGCTCTCGTCTCCTCATCCGGTTTGACCCCGTCCGAGGTCATCACCGTATCCAGCCGACTTTGGAAATCGCGGCAGTTCATTTGTCCGCCAATTTGTTTTTAAGTTTCCTGACTGCCTCGGCAAAACTGGTTTTCGCCGCCGAGACCGAGGTCTTCTGCGCTCGCGCGATATCTTCAAACTTCAGGCAATCGAAAAATCGCAGATGGAAGACCGCCTTCTGGATCGGCGGCAACTCCTCCATCGCTCCGGCCAGCCGTTCCCGCCTTGTCTTTGCGGCCAAATCCGCTTCAGGATCGTCAGCCTTGGATACCTGGTCGAAATCGTCCGCCAAGGCCGTTTCGCGGGAGGCCCGTTTCGTGTAGTTTTTCGTCTTATTGAGGGCGATCTGAAAAAGCCAGGTGGAAAATGACGACTCCTGACGAAATCCCGGAAGGTTCTGCCAGGCGGCCAGGAAAGTCTCCTGGGTCAGGTCCAGCGCGGCGTCTCTGTTGGAGGTCATTCTCATCACCAGTCCGAATATCCTGTCCTGATACCGCCGGACGAGCTTGGTGAACGCCTCGGTGTCGCCTGTGGCCGCTTGTTCGATCAGCGCCCGTTCGTCGGTCATCATCAGTTGTTCTACTTGCCTTTAGACATTCCAGCCGCAAAAAAGACCAACGGAAAGTAGGAAAATTCTGCCAAAAAGCAACCCCTTTCCCTACGTCTCCCGGGGCGTTTTCCTCTTGCTAAGTTACCAAATGATACTATAATACGGTGGATGTCGCGACGCTCGTTGTTCGGATCGACAATTCACCCATTACTCCCACAGTTTCCCGCGTCCGACGATCCGGCCGTTTTGATTTCTTTCCGGGAGGGATTATGGTCATCCGAAAAATCCTCGCCGCGATATTGATCGCCGGCTCGGCCTTAATTGCCGGTTGCTCCAATACCGTCGATTCCGGCGGCGTTACCGCGATCGACAATGGCATTATGCCCCTGCACATCGGCAACAGCTGGACGTATGAGCGGTCCGTGCGGGACAATCCTAATGATCCGTTCACCATCGACACCATCACCGTCAGGATCAATCGATACCCGATGCGGGACCATGAAATCTGGTACGAGCCCTACGGGTACCCCTGGCGGGAACTGTGGACCAACCGCGGAGATGAATTCTGGGTGTGGCCATATTCGGATGCGCCGTATAAGTTCGCCAACCATCGCCTGATGTACAGCGATACCTGGGCAGGGCCGAGCGATGAATGTGGTGTTTTTCTTCTCTATAATGCCGGGTATTACGACATTCCGGCGAAAGGGGCGTTCCTCTACGACTATATCTTCACCTGTTCGGGGGAACCGGACAATATGCGGTCGACCTACCGTTTCGTGCCGCATCTGGGGATCGCCGATGTCCGCATCGAAACTTCCCTGCCCACGGGATCATCATTTGTGAGTCAAACGCTCCGGTTGACCGATTACGCCCTGCCCGATCCCCCCGACGGCTCCCACGGCGAAATCGCTTTCCGGTATTACATCGACCGGTCGAATCTCCTGCCACCGTATTCCTTCAAAGTCGAATTGTCATTGAGCAATCCGCCCTTCGGCATCATTTGGTATGGGGTGAATCCCGACGGTCAGCCGGAAATCCCGGTCGGCGGCTATTCGCCGTTGCAGGTGATCAGGCAATATCAAACCGTACAGGATGCCGTAATTCAAAATGTTCCGTGCGGGATCCACACACTGACGGTGGCTCTGTGGAGGATGGACGGCTTTTCGCAATTGAGTTCGGTAACGATTGACAGCATCTCGGTGGAAAACGGCCAATCGACTGACCTTGGTCTCATCAACGCTTTTCTTCCGCCGGCGCCATGATGGTGAGACAGGCCCCGGAAAGCGTTCTAGTCCCGGCGGGCTTTGACCAGAATCTTGCTGTACTGGCTCATGTCCTCCAGCACCTTCCCGGCCCCGCGCACCACGCAGGTCAGCGGGTCTTCGGCCGCGTACACCGGCAGGTTGGTCTCTTCCCGAAGCCGCTTGTCCAGCCCGCGCAGAAGCGCCCCGCCGCCGGTCAGCACGATCCCCCGCTCCAGGATGTCGGAGGCCAGTTCCGGCGGGGTCTGTTCCAACGACTGCCGCACCGCCTCGACGATAGCATCGATCGGCTCGGCCAGCGCCTCACGCAACTGCACCGAGGACAGTTTGATACTTTTTGGCACACCGGCGACCAGGTCGCGTCCCTTGACTTCCTGCGACAGTTCCTGCTCCAGCTTGAACGCCGACCCGATGTTGATTTTGATATCCTCGGCGGTCAACTCGCCGATCAGAAGGTTGTAATTCTTCCGGAGGTACATGATGATCGCTTCGTTCATCTCGTCGCCGGCGACACGAATGGAGGTGCAACTGACGATGCCATTAAGCGCGATCACCGCGATTTCGGACGTCCCGCCTCCTATGTCGATCACCATCGTACCCGAAGGCTGGCTGACCGGAAGTCCCACGCCGATAGCCGCGGCCATCGGCTCCTGGATCAGATAGACCTCGCGCGCACCGGCATTCTCCGCCGAATCGCGCACGGCCCGCTTTTCCACCTCGGTGATCCCCGATGGGACGGAGATGACGATCCGCGGTTTCATCAGGTATTTATGACGCACCACCCGCTTGATGAAATCGCTGAGCAATTTTTCGGTGATCTCGAAATCGGCGATCACGCCGTCGCGCAGCGGACGAATGGCGACGATTTCGCCGGGGGTTCGTCCCAGCATTTCCTTGGCCGCCGATCCGATGGCGACGACTTTGCCCGTGACCCGTTCGATGGCTACCACGGATGGTTCATTGAGGACGATTCCCTGGCCGCGCACGAACACGAGCGTGTTGGCCGTCCCCAAATCGATGCCGATGTCGCTGGAAATCAGGTCAAAAAACCCCAAGGTACCTCCGTGTAAGCCGTCCGGGTCGCATAGTTTGGTGCCAATATACCCCTCCGAAAAGCCCCTGACAACAAAAACCTGTTCGGGGGGCCGGATTTGCCGCAGTTCGACTGCCCGCCAAAGTCATTTCCCGCCAATAAGAAAGGCGGGGCGCAGCCCGCCTTTCTTTTATTTCGCTTAACGGCACTCTCAACGGTTCATCATGGTGCCCCGCGCGCCTCCGCCGCGAAAACTCGTC
>JAQVRW010000214.1 GCA_028700875.1 Candidatus Zixiibacteriota bacterium
CAATCAACCCAACCGGGACGGTGCGGTTGATATCGGCCATGATCGCTCGGATCGTATCCTCCCAGTCGAAACAGAATGGCCGAGTTTGGTCCATTATACGAAACGGATATTTTTCGTCAAGGGCCGTTCTGTCAATTGCCCATTCCAGCATCATGGCGGCCTGTCCCTCGAACCGGTTGTGGTGGCAGACGCCGATAAGGGAGGCAACGGCGTCGAACAACCGCCCGGCGCTGGAGGTGATCGGGGAATTGATATTCCGCTTCAGCATGGTCTGGATGATGGCGGCTTCGTGTTCGTCAATTGCCTTGCGGGGGTGGATACTATCCATTTCCGAAAGGGAGTCGCCATAGATTTCATACAGCAGACCCATAGCCGACCGGCATGGCTCGGAAATTGCCTTTTCGCCGCCCGGAAGTTTGAACGTCCGAAAATGCCCGACGCGAGTGAATCCGTCGGCGTCTACCCGCAAGAATTCCCCTCCCCAAACGGAGTCATCGGGGCCATACCCGGTGCCATCCCATGAAACGCCCAAAACCGGGCCGTCGATTTCGTTGTCGGCCAGGCAAGCCAGGACGTGGGCATAATGGTGTTGCACCGGAATGATCGGCAGACCTAATGATTGGGCATATCGGGTGGAGAGGTAATCGGGATGAAGGTCGCAGGCGATGATTTCGGGCCGGAAATCATAGATGTGGGCCAAAGAATCGGCCGTCCGGACCATGCTGTCATAGGCGCGCGCGGTTTCGAGGTCCCCGATATGCTGGCTGAGGAAGGCGAAATTGCCGCCGCCGACGGCGATGCTGTTTTTCAGATGGGCGCCGACGGCCAGGGTGGGACGATCCGGGCGCGGTTGTGATAGGGGCGAGGGGGCGTACCCCCGGGCGTTGCGGACGACCTGGACATCATCCAGTACCACCCGTACCACGGAATCATCGACCTGCCGGGCGATGGGGCGGTTATGGACAAGGAAAAGATCGGCGATATCGCCCAACCGGGCGATGGCTTCGCGTTCATCGATGCAGATTGGTTCGTCGGTCAAGTTGCCGCTGGTGGCTATCACCGGGATATTCAGTTCGGCCATGAGAAGATGATGCAGGGGTGTATAGGGAAGCATGATTCCCAGATACGGATTCGACGGCGCGACTGACGGGGAGATGATATCGCCGTGTTTTCTTTTGACCAGGACGATCGGCGCTTCCGACGAGGACAGGATTTGCTCTTCCAATCCGGCCAATTCGCAAATTTGCCGGGCCGATTCGAGGTTCGGAACCATCAGGGCAAACGGTTTCTCCTCGCGCGCCTTATGGAGGCGCAGTTCCCGTACGGCGTCTTCGTTTCCGGCATGAGCCAAAAGCTGGAATCCGCCGAGACCCTTGAGGGCCAGGATTTTTCCTTCCAATATGGCTGCGGCGGCCTGAGGCAAGGCATCATCTCGCTCTGCGATTGTGCCGTTGGCTTTATCCCAAAGCTCTATATGTGGCCCACAAACCGGACAGGCGTTCGGCTGGGCATGAAAGCGGCGGTTGGCGGGGTCTTCGTATTCGCGACGGCAATGGGGGCACATCGGGAAGATTTTCATGGTCGTGTTGGCGCGGTCATAAGGCAACGACTCGATGATGCTATAGCGGGGCCCGCAGTTGGTGCAATTGGTGAAAGGATAGCGGAAACGTCGGTCGGCCGGGTCGGTTATCTCTCTCAGACAATCGGGACAAGTGGCAATATCGGGGAGGACCAGGGCGGTCTTTTCCCCCGAGGGGTCGCTTTCGCGAACGGTGAAAACAGAATACCCGGCCGGTTCCAGCCAGGCGACCTGTTGACTCTTGATCAGGGCGGGAGCCGGTTTTTCGGCATTCAATCGGCGGATGAATGTGTCGATTCCGCCGGCAGGACCTTCCAGTTCGATGGTCACCCCGGCGGTGGAATTGTTCACCCATCCGGCCAAATTCAGTTCGGTCGCCAGGCGATAGACGAAAGGTCGGAACCCGACGCCTTGAACGATCCCCTGGGCGGTTACCCGCGCCCGGCGAATCGCCCGGGGATTGTCGTCAGTGTGTCTTTTGTCCGCGGATTCAGCAGTCATTATCGCTTTCGGCGGGGAGCGTTTCAATGGCTTTTCGCATCATTGCGACAACCTTCTCTGCCGCCATTTTGACCTTATACGTACAATCGGCGCCGGCGGCGAGGTTTTCCCCCTCGATGGCGTAGACGGTCAGGCGGGGCGGGAGGTTCTCCAACAGCCGGCCCAGTTTGATGCTTTCGGGGATATCGATGGCGTGGGTCGAAAAGCGGGGGAAGATGTCGGCCGGGATTTCTTCGGTGAGGGCATCGAAGGTGTGAATGGTTCCGGGTTCCGCGCCAGAAAGGGCGCAGTCGATAATAAAAACGGCCCGGGAATCTTCCCAGGCCGTCATAAGGTTACTGCCGTCGGCCACCCCGTCGATTGTAGTCACGCCGGGCAGGTTCAAGGCGCCGATGGCGCGGGCGACGTATAATCCGACACCATCGTCGGATCGGAAGTCATTACCGATGCCGATAACGACGATGGGGCCGGGAGTCGCCATAGCATCCGGACCTCACTGCCGATCGATATGCAATTTCAAAAAGTGACAGGAGCAGGAGATGCAGGGATCGTAGTTGCGGACAACCTGCTCACACTGCCAGGTCAGTTTCTCCTCCGACAGTTTCATATTCTTGTTGACGTAGGCGGAAAGGTCGCTTTCGATCACGCGCTGGTTCTGCGATGTCGGCGGCACGATCCGGGCCTCTTGAATGAGGCCGTCGGCGCCGATTCTGTACCGATGGTACAGCATGCCGCGGGGGGCTTCGGAGGCGCCATGACCGACGGCCGCCCTGGGAGTGACCTCGACGAACGGCTTTTCCGGCATCTTGTACTCGGAGATGATCCGCAACGCCTCGTGGCAGGCGAAAACCGTTTCGACCGCCCGGACGATGATGCTCTTGAACGGATTGTTGCAGGTTTGTTTCAGGCCAGCCTTTTTGGCCGCCTTTTGAGCGACTTCCGGAAGTTTGTCGAAGTTCAGGCTGTAACGGGCCAGCGGTCCCACGTGGTAGGCGCCGCGCGCTTTGACGACCGAATGCAGGGAAGTCGAATGGGCCATGTGCTGTTCTTCGAAGTACTGTGGATATTCATCGATGGCGATGTCGATACCTTTGCTGGAGACGATCCGGCCGTCGAACAGCGGATATTCATCGGGATGCCGCAGGGAGACGAATTCGTAATCCTGTTCGAAATCGGGGAAGGTCAGGGTCGAGGTGAACTTGACGGTGGCCAGGGCGAAATCCAGCGCCCAGGTCAACGGCTCGACCATCGCCTGCAACTCGGCCTTGGTCGGGACTTTATAAAAGCCGCCGACGCGCATGCTGATGGGGTGGATTTCCCGACCGCCCAGAAGGACCATCAGGTCATTGCCGATTTTCTTCAGGCGCAGCGCCTTCTTGACGAGGTCCGGGTGGGCCTTGGCGATGTCCAGAACGTCTTCGCATCCCAGAAAGTCCGGGGCGTGGAGCATGTAGACGTGCAGGGCATGCGATTCGATATATTCGCCGCAGTAGATCAGGCGGCGGAGTGCCCGCAGTTGACCGTCGACCGTCGCGCCGCAGGCGTTCTCCATCGCCCGGACCGAACTGGTCTGATAGGCGATGGGGCAGATGCCGCAGATGCGGGCGGTGATGTCGGGGACTTCCGTGAAGTGTCGGCCGCGCAGAAAGGCTTCGAAAAAGCGGGGCGGTTCGAAGATGTTGAGCTTGACGTCGACGACCTTGTTGTCTTTGATCTTGACGAACAAACCGCCCTCGCCTTCGACCCGGGCCAGATAATCGACTTTGATGGTTCTATTTTTCATGGAGTTCGCTCGCTTTCCGGAACGGTTCGGCATAGGCGTTGAAGCCACGGAACGCCCTGACGATCTCAGGCTTGGTGAGATTCATGCGCTTTTGCCACCAGTCGGCCAGAGAATCGGGGTTGGGGGTTTCCTTCGGCCCGAAACAACCGAAACACCCGCGATTATACGATGGGCAGAGGGCGTTGCAGCCGGCTTGTGTCACCGGTCCCAGACAGGTCATTCCGGCGGAGACCATAACGCAGGTCGTGCCGCGCCGTTTGCATTCCATGCAGACGCTGTCGGTCGGAATATTCGGTTTGCGGCCGTTGAGCAGGGCATTGACCAGTTCCACCAGGTGATATTTGTTGATCGGGCAGCCTCGCAGTTCGAAATCGACCGGGATATGGTCGGCGATGGGGGTGGATTTCCCCAGCGTCTTGATATATTCCGGATGGGCGTATACCATCGGAATGAAATTCTTGACATCGGCGAAATTCCGCAGGGCCTGAATCCCTCCGGCGGTGGCGCAGGCGCCGATAGTCACCAAGAACTTGGAGGCGCGGCGGATACCGTGAATCCGTTCGGCATCGTGCGATGTGGTGATGGAACCTTCGACCAGAGAGACATCATACGGGCCTTTGACGATCCGGCGCGATGCCTCCGGGAAATTGGCGATCTCAATGGCGCCGGCCACGGCCAGGAGTTCATCCTCGCAATCCAGGAGACTCAACTGGCAACCGTCGCACGAGGCGAATTTCCACACGGCGACTTTTGGTTTCGATGTATCTTTCATCTTACATTTCCCGCTTTATAAAGACTTCTTTGACGTCTTCGAAACAGTACACCGGGCCGTCCTTGCAGACGAAGCTGGTTCCCAGTTGGCAGTGCCCGCACAGCCCCACGCCGCATTTCATGTTGCGTTCCATGGAGATGTACATCCGGTTGTCGGCGATGCCCCGTTTCTGAAGTTCCATGACCGTAAAGCGCATCATGATCTCCGGGCCGCACACCATCGACATGCAATGAGTATGATCGCACGGGGAGCGCGGGATGAGAGTGGTAACCACACCGACGTTCCCCTTCCAGTTCCCCGTGGCGCGGTCGACCGTCTGATGGACCTCGATGTCGGCCTGCTTGGGCCACTTCGCCAGCTCGTCGGTGAAGAGGAGGTCTTCCGGCGTCCGGGCGCCATAGAGCAAAACCACCCGGTTGAATTTGGCTCGGTTGGCCATGATGTGATAGAACACGGGCCGAATCGGAGCCAAACCGATCCCGCCGGCGACAATAAGGAGATCGTTTCCCTCGGCCTTCTCCACCGGCCAGCTGGTGCCGTACGGTCCGCGTATACCGACGATGGCGCCGGGGGACAATTTCGTAAACGGTATGGTCACCGTTCCGACCGCCCGGGTGGTATGCACCAGAGTCTTGGTCCTGGTCGGGTCGCTGCTGATCGAAATCGGCACCTCGCCCACGCCGTACACATAGACCATATTGAACTGGCCCGGGCCGAAGGAGAAATCGCCACGGCCGTCTTTGGCCTCCAGCTCCAGAGAAAAGGTATCATAGGTATCTTTAGTGACCCGGCGGACGGTAAAAGGCCGCACCAGCATCGGGTCGGTCCGGCTGTTGTCAGCCGGAGCGTTAACTTTTTGCACCGTTCCCATATATATCCAACAGTTGTAGTCTGGTCGCATCCAGACGTTGTGAAATTACCATGGTGAACCGTTT
>JAQVRW010000215.1 GCA_028700875.1 Candidatus Zixiibacteriota bacterium
GGAAAGCCAAGATGGTCGCCATTGCCGCCTGCATGCGAAAGCTCCTGCTTATCACTCAGGCCATGCTCAAACACCAAACACCCTTTAACCCGGAGCTAAAACCCTTGACCTAAGACACGGTATCTACACAGACTATACCCACCGTCCGCCACGGGCGGAGCGGGGCACCTAAATGTTTCCTGCATAGAGACATCGCGAAATAAGCTGCAGAATTCCGCCATTGGGGGGCGGGGGGAAAGCGTACTACCTTCGGTTGGTAAACCAATCAGTGAAAACCGCAATGACAACCACGATCAGGAAAATCCTTATTGCCAACCGGGGGGAAATCGCCGTCCGGATCGCGCGGGGGTGCCGCGACGCCGGAATAATATCAGTCGCCGTCTATTCCGATCCCGACCGGATGGCCTACCATGTCCGGGTGGCCGATGAGGCGTATGCCCTCGGCGGAACCACCTCGGCCGAATCGTATCTCCGTCAGGATAAGATCATCGAAACGGCTCGTAAATGCGGAGCAGATGCGATCCATCCGGGGTACGGCTTTCTGGCCGAAAATCATGATTTCGCGGCCCTCTGCCGGGAAAACGGCCTGATTTTCATCGGGCCATCGCCGGAGGTTATCGCTCTTCTGGGGGACAAGGTCCAGGCGCGACGGGTGGCTGAGAAAGCGGGCTTGCCGGTCGTGCCGGGAAGTGTCCAGAATATCGAACAGGTCGATGTCGCCCGGATTGAGGCATATCGGATCGGCTACCCCGTTTTAATCAAAGCCGCGGCCGGTGGCGGCGGCAAAGGGATGCGGATCGTCAACGACCCCGATGGTCTCGGCGCGGCATTATCAACCGCGGCATCGGAGGCGGGGTCGGCGTTCGGGGATCGTCGCGTCTATATCGAAAAGTATATCTCCCGGCCACGCCACGTCGAAATACAGATACTGGGTGATGCTTATGGCAACGTCATCCATCTCGGCGAACGCGAATGCTCCATCCAACGACGTCACCAGAAGGTGATTGAGGAGTCGCCGTCGATGATAGTAGACGATGCCATGCGGGCCAAGATGGGGGCGGCGGCGGTAGAGCTGGCCAAGGCGGCCGGGTACGTCGGGGCCGGGACGGTCGAGTTTCTCGTGGATGAGAACAAGCATTTTTATTTCCTCGAAGTCAACACACGGTTACAGGTGGAGCATCCGGTGACGGAAATGGTGACTGGGCTTGATTTGGTGCAGGAGCAGTTCAAGATCGCCAGGGGGGAAAAGCTGTCGATCAGGCAGGAAGATGTCGGCCGTCGCGGGCATGCGATAGAGTGCCGCATCTATGCCGAGGACGCCGCCGCCGGATTTATTCCCTGCACGGGGCATCTGAGCGCCTATCAGGAGCCATCGGGGCCGGGAGTACGGGTCGATTCGGGGTTCATCGCCGGCGACGATGTCCCGGTCTATTACGACCCACTTATCGCCAAGTTGATCGTCTGGGGGGCCGACCGCAATCAGGCTATTCAACGGATGCGTCGGGCGTTGAATGAATATGTCGTCCAGGGAATCGAGACGACTATTTCGTTTGGGCGGCTGGTGATGGACAACGAGAGTTTTATATCTGGGCGCTTATCGACCCATTTTATAGAGGACGAGTTTGCCGATTTGGCCGAAAGCCTGACCCGTTCCGACGGCGATATTCGGTTGGCGGCCATGACGGCGGCGCTGGTCGATTATCGCCTGCAATTGCGGCTTCTGGCGGTCAGCCGTCGGGCGAAGAGCGAAGAAAATCCCTGGAAGATAAGCGGCCGTCAGGCGGGACTTCGGAAAAGGTAGATGCGATGAAGAAGGTACAGGTCAGCACCGCCGACAGGACGTTCGCGTTCGAGCTATGGTTCGAAAACGACCGGTATTTCGTGCGCGGCGAGGGGGAGGAGCACGTGGTTGACCTGACGCCGCTCAAAAACAACCGGTATTCACTGATCGTCGATGGCCGGTCGTATGAAACCGGGGTGGAGGTGGCGTCGGACGGGTATATCGTCTTCACCGGCGCGCGCTCGCATCGGTTCATTGTCGAGGATTACGAAATCGCGCAGATGAAAAAGCAGGCGGGAATCGACGACTGGGCGCGGGAGATGTTGTTGACGGCCCCGATGCCGGGGTTGGTTCTGGCGGTCAATTGCCGTCCCGGCGACACGGTAGTAAAAAACCAGCCGCTTCTGGTCATGGAAGCGATGAAAATGGAAAATGATATCAAATCGCCGTTGACGGGTATAATAAGGGCGGTGGCGGTGATCCCCGGTCAAAATGTTGACAAAGGGCAAACATTGATCGAATTTGAACCATGGCGAAATCCCGAAAAACCAGTTCCGGAATAGAGATTCCAATAACCTCCAATCACCGGCCGGTGAAGCTTCCGGCGGCGGGGGAGTATCCGTTCACCCGAGGGATATATCCCGACATGTACCGGGGACGGCCCTGGACGATGCGTCAGTATGCCGGGTTCGGCACCGCGCGGGAGACCAACCGGCGGTTCAAGAATCTGCTCGAATCCGGCCAGACCGGCCTGTCGGTGGCATTTGACCTGCCCACCCAGATCGGGTACGATTCCGATCATCCCCTGGCGGCGGGAGAGGTCGGCAAGACGGGCGTGGCGATCGACACAGTCGACGACATGGAAGCACTGTTCGAAGGGATTCCGTTGGGCGAGGTGTCGACGTCGATGACGATCAACGCCACGGCGGCGGTGCTGTTGGCGATGTATATCGTCGTAGCCCGCAAACAGGGAGTCGGATCGGTAAACCTCCGCGGGACGATCCAGAACGATATCCTCAAAGAATTCGTGGCCCGGGGGACGTATATCTTCCCCCCGCAGCCGTCGCTTCGCCTGGTGACCGATATTTTCGCCTACGCCAAGGATTATCTCCCGAATTTCAACACGATTTCGATTTCGGGGTATCATATCCGCGAGGCGGGGTCCACGGCCGCTCAGGAGATCGCGTTTACCTTTGCCGATGCCATCTGCTATATCGAAACGGCGCTGGCGGCGGGTCTGGAAATTGACCAGTTCGCTCCCCGGCTGTCGTTCTTTTTCAATGTCCACAATAACCTGTTCGAGGAGATTGCCAAGTTTCGGGCGGCGAGGCGTATCTGGGCCAGGATCGTCAAGGAGCGGTTCGGCGCCCGGGAACGCCAATCGCTGATGCTTCGGTTCCATACTCAGACGGCGGGGTCGACCCTGACCGCTCAGCAGCCGGAAAACAATATTGTTCGGGTCACGCTTCAGGCGCTGGCGGCGGTTCTGGGCGGGACACAGTCGCTCCATACCAACTCCTACGACGAGGCGTTGGCTCTGCCGACCGACAAGTCGGCGACTTTGGCCTTGCGGACTCAACAGATTATCGCCTGCGAATCGGGGGTGGCGGACAGCGCCGATCCGCTGGGCGGGTCGTATTTTTTGGAATACTTGACCGATGAATTGGAAAAGTGTATCTTCGAGATTCTTGGTGAGGTGGACGGCCGGGGCGGCGCGTTGAAGGCGATCGAGTCGGGATATTTTCAGCGCCAGATCGCCCAGGCGGCCTACGAACACCAGAAGCAGGTTGAAAGCCGCGAGGAGATAGTCGTCGGCGTCAACAAGTACCAGGCGGACGCGGAAAAGCCGCCCGACATCTATCGGGTCGATCCGGAATTGGAGCCGAGGCAGGTGAGCCGCCTTCGCGAGGTCAAAGCCGGCCGTCCGGCGAGCCGTGTCGCGGCGGCGTTGGCCAGCGTGGAAAAAGCGGCCGAGACGGGAGAAAACCTGATGCCGCCGATTCTCGAGGCGGTCATCGGCCGAGCGACCCTGGGAGAAATTTGTGATCGATTGAGAAAGGTTTGGGGTGAGTATCATGCGGCACTGTAAGTTTATGCATCTCGGCGGCGTTGCCATCATTTTGGTCGTCATCATGCTGGGGGCTTGTCAACGGGAGAAGGCGCTCGACCCGGACCGCCAGGAGATAAAGACGCGATGTATCGAGCTTTTCGCGCGCCTTAAAGTGAACGATTTCCGAATCTCGTACGAAAATGAATTTCCATACCTGAAGGACCGCGTCGATTTGTCGGAGTATCTATCCGCCAAGATGTTCTCCCAACCAGCCCCCGATTCGCTGGAAGGAATCCAACTGGACTCGATCAAAGTGTGGGGCGATTCGGCTTATTACTTCCTGCAGTTGGAATACGTGCGTTCGGACAGCACCTATCTCACCTACCCGGTCCGCAACCGGTGGTACAAAATGGACGAGCGCTGGATCAAGCCGACCCTGTCCACCATGAAGAACCAGGAAGAGTTTGAAGAGGAAATACGGATATATTGGGAGGCGGTTAAGGAGAAACAGGCGGAGGAGGCTAATAACAGAGCGGGAGGGCAAGACAGCCTGTGAGTAGTCGGGTGGCCCATATCGGGATAGCGGTCCGTAACCTCGATCAGGCGGTCGGGGTATTCGCCGCGCTTCTGGGCCTGTCTCCGGAAGATACGGTCACGATGGGCGATCAGAACCTGCGCATTGCGACGTTTGACATGGATGGCTGCCGGGTGGAGCTTCTGGAAGGCGTGTCGCCCGATTCGACCGTATCCCGGTTCGTGGAATCCCGGGGGCCGGGCATCCATCATTTCTGCCTGACCGTGCCGGATATCGAACGGGAGATTGAGCGGTTGGAGAAGGCCGGGTTTCGGATGATCGATCACACACCGCGGATAGGGGCCGACGGCGGCCGTATCGCCTTCGTGCATCCCGACTCGACCGGGGGCGTCCTTTTGGAATTGCATCAAAAGGAATAATGTGAACATAGACGGGGTACGGTCCGACCGGCGGCGGACGGACAAAACGGGGAAGAGGCAATGGAGAGCAAAATCGTGAACGAGAAGGACGTCAAGAGAACGGATTATTTGAGCTGGGATGAGTATTTCATGTCGGTGGCGGTGCTGTCGTCGCTGCGCAGCAAGGACCCTAACACGCAGGTCGGCGCCTGTATCGTCAACGACGGCAATCGCATCGTCGGCATCGGGTACAACGGTTTTCCGGCCGGGTGTTCGGATGAGGAGCTGCCGTGGGGCCGGAGTGGGAATTTCCTCGACAGCAAATACCCGTATGTCTGCCATGCGGAGATGAACGCCATCTTGAACAGCGATTTCGGGCGGATGGTCAACTGCCGCATGTATGTCAATTTATTCCCCTGCAACGAATGCGCCAAAATGATCATCCAGGCTGGGATCCGTAAAATTATCTATATCAACGACAAGTATCCGAACGATGAGAAGTATATGGCGGCGCGACGGATGTTCCGTCTGGCCGGGATAGAGATGGTTCAGATGCCGATTCCGACCCGGACGATCGCGATTGATTTTTCCCGTTTTCTGTAGATGCCCAGAGACAATCCAGGCATAAAAAAACCCGCCTATAAGGCGGGTTTTTTTGTATTTCTTTGCGGGCAGTCTTAATTGAACCGTTTCGGGCTGCGGGCTTCCTATTCGACTACGATGGAGCTGGCCACGAAGAACGAACTGTAGGTGCCGATGATCACGCCCATGG
>JAQVRW010000216.1 GCA_028700875.1 Candidatus Zixiibacteriota bacterium
ATACGGGGACGAGCGACTGGGGCAGCACGCCATATATATACGTGATGCGTCGCGACTACAACGGCGGAGCGGCGGCGGTGTTGATGCGGACCGCCCACGGTACCGCCAACTACACCGGCGACAGCGTCCTGGTTGACCTGGGCGCGGCGTTCAGAGAAGTCAACGCCAACGGCGACACCGCCGTAACGGCGGTCACGTCGACCTATCTGAAGCCGTACATGGGCAAAATTTTCGTGATCGCATCGGCCTGCGCCTCACCGCCGTCGATCCCGACGATATCGTCCCCGACCAACGGGGGCGCCGCGGGAACGACCACCCCGACGTTATGTGTCAATAATTCCAATCCGGGGGCGTGTCCCGATCCGGTCCAATATCAGTTCGAGATCGCTTCCGATCTGAACTTCACGGCCGTGGTGCGGCAATCGGCCTTCATTTCCCAGGGAACGGGAACGACTTGTTTCACCACCACCGCGCCGCTGGACAACGGCCGGCGGTATTACTGGCGCGGCAAGGCCACTAACGGCACGGCAACGTCCGGCTGGGCGGGCCCATTCAATTTCACGACGCCCAACACGCTTCCGGCGGCGCCGGCCAATCCCTCGCCGACCAGCGGTTCGACCGTCACCACGTACCGTCCGAGCCTCGTCATCGACAATGTGACCGATCCGGACGGCACGGCGGTCACGTACTATTTCGAAGTTTCCAAGTTTTCGAATTTCAGCACCTTGGCGGCCCAATCCGGCGCGATAACTGCCGGCAACAGCACCACCTCCTGGCAGGTGGGCGCGACGCTGGAAAACGGGTCGGCCTATTTTTGGCGCGTCCGGGCCAACGATGGAATCGGGTACGGCCCCTGGGCCGGACCCTGGACGTTCACGGTCAGCGTTGTGGTCGTCAACAATCCGCCGACCACGCCGGCCGTCTATTCCCCGCCTTCGGGCGCAACGGTGACGTTTGTGCCGGTCGCCCTGACCTGGTACAACTCCACCGATCCCGACGGCAATCAGTTGACGTACCAGTTGCATTTATTCGATTCCACCGGGACGACGCTTTTGGATTCGACCAGCGGGATTCAGCAGGGGTCGGGGCCGACGAGCTCCTACTCTCCGCAATACCAGTTCGCCAATGGCGTCTGGTGCCGCTGGCTGGTCCGGGCCTATGACGGCCAGGCGTATTCCGGGTGGATGACCCCGGCGGTTTTTCTTCTGGATACCCTCTTCGGGATCAACCAGCCGCCGCAGTCTCCGGAGTTGGTTTCGCCCAATGATTTCGACACGTTGACTTCGCTTCAGGTGTCATTGACGACGGGTCCGGCCTATGATCCCGAATCCGATACCCTGACCTATGATTTCGCGGTCTACAGCGACGCGGATCAAACTCAGTTGGTCGACCAAGTCGAGGGAATCGAAGGGATGGGCGCGGGCAACAATATCACCTGGGCGATACCCCAGAATCTCTCGTCCGGCCGGCAGTATTTCTGGAGCTGCCGGGCGTACGACGGCGAAAAGTATTCCGAGTGGGCGGCGCAACGCTGTTTTTGGGCGTTTGATTTCTCGGTCAATGCCGATCAGGAATCACCCGTCAACCTCAAACCGCGTTCGGGGTCGACGGTGAAAATCACCCGGCCGACGCTGGAGGTGACCAACGTCGTTTCCAACCTGCCGGAGAATCTGTACTATTTCGAGGTCTCCGAAGACCCCGACTTTATCAACCGGATCTATTCCGGGCCGGTAGAGGAGGACATCTCCGGCAGCACGTCGTGGACCGTTTCGGTGCCGCTTACTTCCGGTACGACCTATTATTGGCGCAGCCGGGCCAATAATTCCCCGTACAGCGCGACCTTCAGTCTCGCCATAAATGCGGAAGTATATATGGCCCCCAATCCGTTCAAGGGGTTCAAGCGTCACAATCAGGTGCGAGTTATCAATATGGCGCCTGAGGGAACCTTGACGATCACGACTCTCACCAATCAACCGGTACGTGTTCTCAACGGGAATTCCGACGGCATCGTCTATTGGGATGTAACCGATTCCAACGGCCGCCGTCTCGGTTCGGACGTTTATTTATGTTATTATCAGGACGGCGAACGACAGGTTAACTTCAAGTTCGCTGTCATCAGGTAGGGAATCAGGGGGGGAGCGACGCTCCCCCCTTTTCGTTTAACCGCATAGGATCGGCGGTATGGCAGGGACGGCCTTTCTTTTCCTCAACGGCAGTTATCAATCCGATGACCGGGCGCTCGTGACGCGATTGATGCGCGACACTCGTCCCCGCCCGCTGGTGGTCGCGGTCGACGGCGGCCTGTCTTTTCTGCAGCGTTGCGACCTTCGGCCGGATGTATGGTTGACCGATCTTGATTCCGCCCCCCGGATCAAAAAGGGCTTCATAAACCGGACGGAAATGTTGTTGTTCTCCCCCCGGAAAGACAAGACCGACGCCGAACTGGCGCTGGATCTTTGTCTTCGGAAACGGATCGCCCGCGTCACTATATTCGGTTGGTACGACCGGACGAATGAGACCGACCACCTGTTGGGAAACGTGTTATTGTGCCAAGGCCGGGCGTTGGCGGGGAGCCGTATGAAAATGCGCTTTCTGGACAGCCGCCAGGAGATCATCCCGCTAAGAAACGAATCGCTCACGATTCAGGGCGGCCGGGGCCGCCGCCTCTCGGTCGTGCCCTTGACAGCCGGGATCCGCCTGACGGCTCGCGGAGTCGACTATCCGGCCCGCAATTTATTGGTCCACGCCGGGCAAACGATCGCCTTGCGCAACCGAATTGTGGCTGACCGGGCCGTCATAACCGTAGCGGGGACGGCCCTGGCGATTATCGGGCGATAAATAACCCGACGCCGGGACCGAAAATAATAGCTTGCCTAATCATTGATAAGCTTCGTAAGTTTTTCCATTGATACGTCCACAGGAGGAGAAACACCGGTCTATATGGATATTCAGTGCGCCGGCAAAACGGATATCGGATTGGTCCGCGAGGCCAATGAAGACAGCTTCAGGCTCCTGCCGCATAAAAACCTGTATATCGTCTGTGACGGCATGGGCGGGCATAGCGCCGGCGAGGTCGCCTCGGCGACGGCCTGCGACATCATCGTTCGTTTGTATGACCAGGGTTTTGAGCGGTTGTTGCAGGATGACCATCTGCGTCTGCCCCGATTGTTCCCCCCGTCGACCGACGTGCTGACCAAGGCGGTCCGCATCGCCAACCACTGGATTTACCATCTCGCCTCCAGCGATTCCTCCATGAGCGGCATGGGCACGACCATCGTGGCCGCGGCCATCGAAGAAGACATTATCACCATCCTCCATGTCGGCGACAGCCGCGTCTACCGATATAACGACGGCATCCTGGAACGACTGACGATCGATCACAGTTGGGCCGCCGAGATCGAGCAGGCCGAGCACGTCAGCGCCGAGGAAGCGCGGCGGATGGTCAATCGCAACGTTATTACCCGGGCGCTGGGGGTTCGGGAAACGGCGGAAATCGACGTCGCCATTCGTAAGATAGTCAGCGGTGATACATACATTCTGTGCAGCGACGGTTTGTGCGGTCTGGTCAAGGATGATGACATCCGCCGCGTGATCGCCGGGGGCCATGGCGACGTGGAGACTATCGCCGGCCAGTTGATCGAATTGGCCAACAACCGGGGAGGCACCGACAACGTCAGCGTGATCGCGGTCAAAACCACCGGCGAGATCGAGCCCTCGACACTGACCGAAATGGCCACGGTCACGGTGGACCCGGAGCCGCCGGAGTTTTTCCCGATTGAGGAAGAATGGGTTACCGGCCGGGACAACCCTTCCGGCGCCACACCGCCAAACGGGAAAAAATCCGGTTCCCGCTTGTTTCGGGTGACGGCGGCGGTCGCAATCGTCATACTCCTGGCCTTTCTTTTCTATATGGTCTTCAAAGGGTGATAGCGTCCCGGCGGTAATTTTTGATTGACAAACGCCCCCCCGCGGCGTATATAGAATGGCCGAGCGATAAGGCCCGGCAATGCGCCCATAGCTCAACTGGATAGAGCGTCTGGCTACGGACCAGAAGGTTGGGGGTTCAAGTCCTCCTGGGCGTATTTTTTTATGCCCGTTTTTCAGGATAAGCTTCCCCTCGCACGCCTCTCCCCACTTTTGCCCTTGGCTCGCGGCACGGTTCCATTTATACTATCGGCATACCGAAGATGATTCGGCGGCCTGCGCCATCATAGGCCGCCTGGACGCGACGATTTCAGGCCCTGTAAGGGAGAGGACCTCATGGAGAAGAGAAAAAGACTGGCGGCATGGGTAGTACTGACGGCTATGTTGGTTGCGGTCGGTTTGACCGCGACGACGGTCGGGCAGGATACCATTCCCCCGAAAGCCGTTATCATCCCGAAGACCGACACCTCTTTTGGCGACATCAGGGTGGACAACTATTTTTGGCTGCGGGAGCGCGACAATCCCGACGTCATGGCGTATCTCGAGGCCGAAAACAAGTACACCGACGCGGTCATGAAACCTACCGAAGAATTTCAGGAAAAACTGTTCACGGAAATGCGCGGCCGCATCAAGGAAACCGACATGTCGGTGCCCCTTAAAATCGATTCCTTTCACTATTACTATCGACTGGAAGAGGGCCGGCAATATGGGGTCTATTGCCGCCGCCTGAAAAGCCTCGAC
This sequence comes from Candidatus Zixiibacteriota bacterium, assembly GCA_028700875.1. Classification (GTDB taxonomy): domain Bacteria; phylum Zixibacteria; class MSB-5A5; order GN15; family JAAZOE01; genus JAAZOE01. The sequence goes on from JAQVRW010000216.1 coordinate 4,666, forward strand.
GCCCCGGAGGAGATTCTCCTGGATGAAAATCAGTTGGCCGCCGGGTACGGATATTACAACATGGGAAATATGACCGTCAGTCACGACCACCGCCTGATGGCGTATTGCGTCGACACCGCCGGCAGTGAAGTATACACCATATACTTCAAGGATCTGACCAACGGCCGAATCCTGGACGATATTATCGCCAACGCCGCCCCGATCGTCGAATGGGCCCCCGACAACAAGACTGTCTTCTATGTGACCTATGACGAAGTCCTGCGCCCGTACCGGTTGTTCCGGCATACGCTGGGAACCGACCCCGCCGGCGACCCGACCGTATACGAGGAGCAGGACAAAGAATACAACCTGACCCTCCAACTGACCCGCGACGAAAAGTATTTCCTCATCGACCTGCAGGCGATAGCCGCCACCGAGGTCCGCTATCTTTCCACGGCCACGCCGACCGATACCTTTCGGACGATCCAGCCGCGGAAGAAAGGGGTCGAATACTACGTGGCTCACCACGATGGCCAGTTTTATATCCGGAGCAACGAAAGCGGTAAAAATTTCGGCGTCTATCAGGTGGCGACGTCCGATCCGGCTCGGGGAAACTGGAAGGAGATCATTCCCGCGCGGGACACGGCGATGATCGCCGGGTTGGACCTCTTTCGCGATTACATGGTCGTGTATGAACGCATCGCCGGCGTCAATCACGTGCAGGTGAATAACCTGGCCGACGGCGACTCTTACTACATCGATTTCCCGGAACCGATCTATTTGATCTGGCCGAGCGGGAACGCCGATTTCGTCACCGATCTCTTCCGCTTCTCGTATACTTCGCTGGTATCGCCGATGGCGGTGTACGATTACAACATGAAG
>JAQVRW010000217.1 GCA_028700875.1 Candidatus Zixiibacteriota bacterium
CGATCCAGGCAATGTTAATGGTATCTTCATCGATACAGTAGTCCGCCGGCATGGGAGCCGTCCGCCGAAAACCGCAAATGTCGTCCTGCGCGCCGCTGGTTCCGAGGGATGAATGGTAAACGTCCGCGTCGACATACAAGGCGGCATACAGTTGTTTGATCGGGAAAGCGCCGATATTCGTTATTTTATAGTCAAAAAGGACAAAATCCTCGGCGTAATCGTAACTCCAGGAATAACTGTTCTGCTGGACGGAAACATTCAGGGGTGTATGCGGCCGGTTGTCAATGGGGTCCGTTCCAGTCAAGCCGGTTTCCACGATAGTATCAGTATATGTACAGAGAAAATCCTGTTCGGAAACTGCAAAGGGGCTATACGTACTCTTTGACTTCAGACTCGAGCGCGGGATAATCGCTCCGGCGTCGCCTGCATCCGGATACAACTCCTGCATCGAGAACCAACCATCGCCGCCCACCGACACCAGCGTGTCCCGTCCGACAATGGCGCCGATCCAAAGGGAGGCGGCAAACAGATACTCCATCTGAGAGTTGATGGGATACTCGCAACCCAGCGCTGCCTCACCGTTGATGATCGGGGATCCCTCATAACCGGCTCCGAACATCCCATAGTTCGTGACCAGCAGCGCCATCTTGCCGACATTGTGCTGGTCGTATTGAGTGTTGGGAGAGGCGGCGAGCACCTTCGGACTGATCCCCGCGGCGCCGTTGCCGGGTGCGTCAAACAAAGCCCGGGCATCGACCGCAACGGTTAAACAAAGGAAGACAGCCAGAGCCGAAAGCAAGCAGGTCATACGGTTTTTCCAAAACATAGCAAAGACCCCATCTAATATGTCCGCTTCATCTCGAACAGGCGTTTTCATCGCCATAGAATAGAGACGTTCGAGCCATAAAAAGCGTAAAACGCAATTGCACGCGAACATACAAAATCTTCGCCCAAAAGAAAAGCGGTTTTTCGAAAATACCCTCGTGCGTCTTGATTTTTGCCCCTCCGATGAGTTATTGTCCCGTTTTGGGTTGTAGAAAACGTCAACATATAATGGGTCGGCCTGTGATACAAAACCTCGCCGGTCGTTTCGGCGCCCTCGACAAACGCGTATATATCCTGAGCCTGGGCTGGGTGGTCAGTTCGGCCGGGTTCGCCATGGTCATCCCTTTCTTGTCCATCTACTTCCATGAACAATTAGGTCTCTCGATGAGCGCCATCGGGCTGTTCTTCGGGTTTACGACGGTCTTGCGCGCCCTGCCGCAGCCGGTCTCCGGCTGGCTGTCCGATCGCATCGGACGGGTCCCGATCATGGGCTGGTCGCAGATTCTGCGTTCACTCACGTTTGCCGGGGTCGGGTACGCCATAATGACCGGCTCAGGATTTCTAGTCATCGCCGCCTTCGTTTCATTCAACTATATTTTCGGGGCGGTATTGAATCCGGCCGCAAATGCCATGGTAGCCGACCTGGTAGCCAAAGAACAACGGGTATCGGCGTATGCCATGCTTCGAATCGGCGGCAATCTGGGATGGGCGTTGGGGCCCGCGTTGGGGGGCTTTGTCTCCGACAAATCCTACAGTGCGCTGTTTTATCTGGCCGGATTTCTCATGCTGATTTCGGGAGTCTATTTTTTCTATGCCCTCAAGGACGTTCCCAGGAAAAACGGCCAGCGTGGTTTGGCGGATTTCAAATGGGGCGATATTCTCAACTTGCGTCAGGACCCTCGGCTTCTGCGCCATTGCCTGATTTCATTCGCCTTGTTTCTCGTTGTGGCGCAGCTTATTGCGGCCTTGTCCGTGTATTGCGTGGAAACTGTCGGCATCAGCCGCGCCCAATTGGGAACCCTCTATGCCATCAACGGCTTCATGGTCGTCTTCCTGCAATTCCCCGTCTCTTCTTTTTTTAAACGGATAACGCTGACCGGCCAGCTCACAGTCGGGGCGATGATCTATGCTGTTGGGTATTTTTTGGTCGGCCTGGCTCCGGGATTCGGTTTTCTTATTCTATGCATAGTCATTATCACCATCGCCGAAATGATCGTCTCGCCTCCTGCCATAGCGTTGGTGGCAAATCTGTCCCCGCCGGAAGCGTATGGACGATATATGGGGATATTCGGATTTTTTCATATGTCGGGCTGGTCGCTGGGGCCGACACTGGGCGGTTTTCTCTTGGATATTTTCGCGACGAAACCGGTCCTGATGTGGGCCAGCATTTCGGTGCTGGCGGTCGGGGCTTCTATTCTCTATCATAATTTCGGCCGCATGCTGACGCCGGCCCAAAACAGCGCTCTCCGCGCCGGAGTGGAATAGCCAAATTATGCCGCAAACCGACGCCATTGAGGACGCCCAACTCATCTTCATCGACACGGAGATCGGGCGAGGCCATCCCGGCTATCTCGATGGCACTATCGCGCGGGTGGCGGCTGCCTATCCTCACCTGCGATACTATCGGACCGATGTATTTGCCGCCTCGCACGGCCTGTCCAAGGCCGGTTGGCGGGCCGTTCGATGGTTGTATCGAATGGGGGGGAAGGGAGGGCTGATTACCCCGCTCTATGGTCTCCTGCGGCGCTCTTCCGGGGCGGTGCGTGGCCCCGGTGTAACCGTTCGCCTTCTGGGACGAGACTTATCCCGGATAGCGGCGCGGACCGAGGAGATACTGGTCGTGTCTCACCCGATCCTGGCCGGAATGCTGGTGCCACTGGGAACGGTCGTGTATCAGCACGGCGAGTTGGCGGCTCCGGATGAAGCCCTGGTTACTGGATGTCGCAGGGTCTTGGTCCCATGGCAGGAGGGAGCCGACACTTTCAAACGATCCGGCATAGCCCCCGAAACCATCGCGGTGACCGGGCAGTGTATCGAGAACGAATTGACCGATATCGCCGCGATGGCCTATAAGGCGCGGATGGAGCGGCTGAAGGGGAATGGCCCACTGACCGTGGCCTTCTTTTCATCGGGGGCATATCCAACTTTGCACCTGCGGCGATTGTGCCTGGCCGCCCGGTCGTTGACCGCCGCCGGTCACACATCGGTCATCTTTGCCGGTCAGTCGCGCCAGGTGGCAAAATCCCTGATACGCCATTTCCGTCGCCGGGGATTGCCTGCCGTCGACGGACTGGACATCTCCGCCGGAATAAGCATCGTCGGATCCACGGACCGAAACGACGAAAACCGACGTATCGCGGGACTCTTTCCCCGCCTTGACCTGTTCATCGCGCCGGCCCATGAACGGACCAATTGGGCGGTCGGGTTGGGCCTGCCTCAGTTTATCCTCTGTCCTCATATCGGGTCGTATGCCCCGCTCAATGCCACCGTGGCAGTCGGTAGGGGAGTCGCCGTCGAGATTCGAAATGACCGCAAGGCGCAAACGCTGGCTGCCCTGATCGCCGATTTCAGGCAGACCGGGCGATTGGCCGATATGGCTTTTCACGGATTTGGGCGGACCGCCATAGACGGCTTCGATCGGTCGGCCCGAATCCTGGCCGACATGGTCGGCGATTATCGGCGGGACAATTCGAGCCCGGCTTAGGTGCAACGGCAGGGGACATTAACAAAAGGCGTTGGCGAAAAGCCCATAGGCGATTATATTAGTCGCCACGTAGCCGTAAAGTTTGGCCGGACCGTCGTCCGCGACGGGTCGGGCCGATGACTGGAATATTTTCAACGGTCGGGTGGGTGCATGCGACAGGCGCGATTGCTTTGGTATCTTCTCGTAATACTCATGATCGGGAACTGCTGCCTGATGGCCGCGCCGTTGGTCGAGAAAGGACAATTCCCGTCGGAACTGATATCCCCCAAGACAACCGCGGCCAGTCCCAACTGGCAGATAGCTGTCCATAAAATCAACAAGTTGTGGTTGGCGATTACCAACGGAGCGACCTTCGGGATCGGTTTTGCCGGTTCGGAACTCGACCCGGAAACCAATCTTCCCGCCCCCTCCTGCGAATACCCGGCCAACTCCGATATAACTTATCTATATATAGGTGCAATGTGGGCCGGAGCTGTGGTCGGCCGCGATACTCTGGTGTCGGTCGGTTTCGATGGCAACTATTTCGTCCGGGAGTTCTGGCCGCAACCGGGCGAGGAAGGGGCCATCATCCGCAAGAGCAATATGAAAACGTCGCTGGATTACTATACCGACGCCGTCTCCGAACAGGATTTCATCTGCAGCTATACCGATACCATCACCGACCCGTCGGTGGCGGCGACCGACGGGTACGACGGCCGGCCGCACGTTCCGCTCGGGTTGGAAGTCAAGCAGCGTTCCTATGGCTGGAGCTATGATTACGCCGAGGATTTCATCATCTTCGACTATACCATCCGGAACATCAACCGCTTTCCGTTGAAAAAAATATACTTCGGCATCTATGTCGATGCGGACGTGTACCACACGTCGGCGGAGGGATCTGGTTGGGGGGACGATATCTGCGGATATGTGCATTCTGTTCCCTCATCGGACATTTCCTGTTATCAGGATACGATTCGGGTGGCCTGGACGGCCGATAACGACGGCGACCCCAACTCGAATGCCGGCAATGTCTTCGATTTTACCTCCGCCACGTCTGTGACCGGGACGGCGGTGTTGCGCTCGCCGAATCCGGACATGGAATACTCGTTCAACTGGTGGGTCGCCAGCGGTACCCCCGCGCTCGATTGGGGTCCGCGCCAGACCGGTTCCAACGAAAAACCGTTCCGCGACTTCGGCACCGGGATGGGTTCTCCCAACGGCGATCGCAACAAATATTATATCATGTCCTCCAACGAATTCGATTACGATCAGTTGGAGTCGGCCACCAGTCACACCGGCAACGGTTTCCTTCCCCCGACGCGAGAGGCGGAGGATATCGCTAACGGATACGACGCCCGGTATCTTTTTTCCTTCGGGCCGTTCGATCTGGCTCCGGGGGATACCTTGCCCCTGACGCTGGCCTATGTGGCCGGGGAAAACTTCCATGTCGAAGGGCCCGATTTCGAGCGGTACTGGGACCCGATGATGCCACATATGTACCAGGATCGTCTAAGCTTCGCCGATCTGGGCGTCAATGCCAAGTGGGCTCACTGGATATTCGACAACCCCGGCGTGGATACCGATGGCGACCGCGACTCCGGCAAGTTCATCTGGGTGTGTCAATCGGGCGGGATGGATGTTTGTTTCGGCGAAGACGAATTATTGCCGGACAGTTCTCTGACCGGATGCAAGAAGGTATATATCGCCGGCGATGGCGTCCCCGACTTTCGCGGCGCGTCGCCGCCGCCGGCGCCGGTTCTGGATATCATACCGGAATTCGGCCTGTTGCGAATACGGTGGAACGGGCAGATCAGCGAACGGAATGTCGACATCTTCTCCGGAACGAGGGACTTCGAAGGATACCGCGTATATTATGGAGAGGATAACCGCATCTTCGATTATACCCTGATCGCCGGGTACGATGTCGATGATTTCAATATGTACACCTGGGATCCAACTCTCCAGCGGTGGAATATCTCGGATGCCCCGCTTCCGCGGGATTCGGTGGAGGCGCTG
>JAQVRW010000218.1 GCA_028700875.1 Candidatus Zixiibacteriota bacterium
AACTGCGCCTCATGCCACGAGAGCGATTCTCCGACCTGCGCCCGCGCCGGATGTCACCGCGACAGCGACGGTGTCCGGGGCACCGATCCGAGGATTCACGGCTCGGGCGTCTCGGCTCTCGAATCGCACGGCCCGTGGCACAACGACGACAGCTACTATTGCTATCAATGCCATACCAACACCCATCAGGCCGGAGTCGGGTTCTGCGGGTATTGTCACGGTTCGGGTGATTAACATTATCGGATAATGGAGTCGTCCATGTCGTCACTATCCCATACCGCCCGAAACGCCGCCGTCGCGATGGTAATCCTCGCGATGCTCGGCGTCGCGCTGTCGGGATGCAGTGACCGACGGATCGCGCCGACTCTGCCCGATACTCACCCCCTAACCTGGATGAACCAGAGCTCGCCCGACTTTCACGGCGAGGTCGTGACGCTGGTCGGGGCGGAAAGTTGCGCGAAATGCCACGGCGCCGACTGGAATGGCGGCAAGGCAGGCGTGTCTTGTGTCGCCTGCCATAGTCAATTGACCGGCATGTGCACGTCCTGCCACGGTGGCATCGACAATCAGACCGGGGCGCCGCCGATAGGGCTTTGTGGGGAAATATCCGATACGACCGTCGCCGTCGGCAAACATTCGGCGCATTTGATGGGCGATTCTCTGGTCAGCGTCGGGATTGCCTGCAACAACTGCCACCATGTTCCGGTGTTTATCTCCGATCCGCAGCATATCGGTTTCGGCCCCGGTACGGCCGTCGATTCCGTGGCCGAGATCGCTTGGCATGGCATCGCCGACGGCGGCGGCGCGGCCTGGGACCGGACCGCCCGTACCTGCAGCGGAACCTATTGCCACGGTAATTTCGCCGGTGGAAATCATGCCAACGCGCCTGTCTGGACCGCGGCCAGCCAGGCCCACTGCGGGTCGTGCCACGACATCGGCATTACACCTGCGGAACTCCTTTGGAAACACGAATTCCATATCGGATATGCCGGTCTGGCCTGCGTCGACTGCCATGCCTCGGTCGTGGATACCATGCTGACCATTGTCGGCCGCAGTCTCCATGTCAACGGCGTGGTCGATACCCTGACCAGAGACACGACACTTTGCGTCGACTGTCACAGCGCGAATCCGACCATCTGCACTCATTGCCACGGGGGAATCGACAACCAGACCGGGGCCCCACCCAAAGGGCTTCATGGCGAAACCCTGGCCGACCAGCGGGCGGTGGGGGCGCATACGGCGCATCTGCAGACGGGGTATATTTCCGATGGCGTCGCCTGCACGGAATGCCACACGGCGCCGCCGACCGTCGCCAGCCCTGGGCATTTTCAGGCCGATTCCATCGCGGAAATCACCTGGGGTGCGCTGGCGGGAAGCGCTTCGCTATGGAATCGCGCGACCAACAGATGCAGCAGTACCTATTGCCATGGCAACTTCACCGGCGGGTATGCCTCCAATGCGCCGATTTGGACCGCGCCCGGCCAGGCCGCCTGCGGGTCGTGCCATGATACCGGCGCACGCCCGAGCGACTTGTTGGGAAGGCACAATAAGCACGTATCGGAAGAACACCTTTCCTGCCAGCGGTGCCATGCCGCGACGGTGGACGGGCAGTTGAACATTGTGGGCAAGAACCGCCATGTCGACGGTCACCGGGACGTGGTCTTTTCCACCGGCCAGGGGAGTTACTCCAATGGTACCTGCTCCAACATCGGATGTCACGACCCCGAAAATTGGTATTAATTCTCCATAATCCGGTGGGCTGCCCCGGAGTCATGCGCGGCGGTCATTTCCCGTTTCCATTGTGATCATCTCAGGCCTTCGGTCGATAGTCTGGGGACCTTCGGAACCGTTCCGGTAAGCCACCTGTTTTTTTCAAATCAATTGAATGCCAACGAATTACTCCGTTCCGAAAGCGATGGGGTGAGGCTGTCCCGTCCGTATTACCCGACCACGGACGGGACGGAATCGAGGATGTATTTGACTTTAGGACTTATTGAGTATATATTTACTCCGGATTGACAATACGGGGTTAGAAGCGCGCGCCTAAGAAAGGGTTGGGCGCCGCATTGATATATCCTGACAGACTTGCCTCGCACAACGGGCCGTGCACAACAGGATTTGGGGCCTGGCTGATAGCCTGACATCTTTACAATTGCATCATGACAGGGAGCGTGCGACATGGCCGAATGCCTCCATCAATGGACCATGACCAACGTTCAGTTTGGCTTTGTGGTCTTCGAGAAATGCTTCCATTGCAACAGCCTGGGCACATATTTTACGGGCGAGGATACCCCCATCCTGGGCGACAAGTACCGCGAAGGGGATTGTTATTGGAGCCGGGTGGAAAACGCCCAGTCGATTCGTTTCGATCTGGAATGCAGCCTCTGCGGGCGTCTGGAGAAATTCGACGACCTCATGGGGCTGATGCATTGTCCCGGATGTCCGGCCGATTGCGAAGTGGACGCCATCCGGAAGAAATGCGAAGCGGAACGGACCTGGATCCTGGTCGCCTTCGGGTTCATCTACAAGGACAAGCGGGGGCCGTTGCCACAGGCGAAGGTCGATATCCTCACCGACTATTTCAACCAGCGGCGGGACACCTCCCGCTCACGGATCAAGATCGTCTCGTTTGACCTAATTAAGGACCTGTCGGTCTGCCGGGGCGATTTTATCCATGACGTGGGGATGTTGTCGCAGGAGCCGCTTATGGAACGTAAACCCCTGTTTTGAGGTCACCGAATACAGGCATCATGTTTGACAGGAGATAATGCATGACCACCAAAGATTTGATCGACAAAATCGGCCTGCGGCCGTTGAGCACGTTCGAACACCGCGAGGTGAATGGAGTATTCGTATCCGATATGCTGAGCGACGTCATGGCGGGAGCCAAGTCCGGCAATCTGTGGCTGACCGTGCAAACCCACAAGAGCATCGTGCCGGCGGCCAACCTGGTGGACGTCGCCGCCGTGATCGTCACCGGCGGCAAGGAAGTCCCTCAGGAGACCATCGATATCGCCAGCAAATATAATATCGCCATCATGGTTTCCGACCTGCCCACGTTCGAGTTGGTCGGAAAACTCTATGCGTTGGGATCGTTTGCGAAGTAATCCGTCGACGAAACGTGAAGGACATCGGGCGGCGGCATCAGTGAAACCGGGCCGTGTGACGCGGCGATGGGTATAAGAGCGCGAACGTGGAGATAAGCAAGATAAAGGACGCTCTGGAAGCGGTCATCATCGAGGCGAACGACACCCTCGAAGGGACGGTCGAGCATATCTACGCCTCCGACCTGATGAGCGACGTGCTGGCCTTCGGCAAGCCGAATTCGATCCTGCTGACCGGCCTGGCGACGCGGCAGGCGGTCATCTCGGCCCACATGGCCGAGTTCAAGGGGGTCGTCTTCATCCGGGGGAAACGGCCCAAAGACGGGTCCGACCATTTCGCGCGCGATCATCACATGGTTCTGCTCTCGACGCAATTGGACATGTACGACGCCTGCCTGCGGGTTGAGGCCGTGAAACGGGGCGAACCGCAAAACCACGAACCGGACGCGACCGGCACGGTCAACGAGGAACTGCTGCTGTGTCGGGAATTGATCATTCAGGGGAGTGATTTCGCCAGCGCCGGGATGGCCTCCACGGAGATCAAATCGGTTCTGAAGACGATCGGGCTGGATCCCAAACTGGTGCGGCGGGTGGCGATCTCGACCTACGAGGGGGAGATGAACGTCGTGATGCACGCCATCCGGGCCCGGGTGGTCCTGTCGGTGACGCCGCGGATCATCGAAGTCGTGATCGCCGACGAGGGCAAGGGCATCCCCGACGTCAATTTGGCCATGCAGGAGGGGTATACCACGGCCACCGAGGAAATGCGGGCGATGGGTTTCGGTTCGGGAATGGGTCTGCCCAATATCAGGAGAAACGCCGACGAGCTGCTCATTAACAGCGAGGTGGGCAAGGGGACCACCCTCGTCATGCGTTTTACTATATAGAAAGCGAGGACTTACAGATAGGGGGACACGGTGACACAGTACTATCACGCCCACCGGGTCTTGACCGAGCAGTGTGTGGGACACCGCACGTGTATGCGGCGTTGCCCGACGCAGGCTATCCGGGTCCGCGGGGGACACGCCATCATTTCCGAAGAGCTGTGCGTCGACTGTGGCATCTGCATCTCCGCCTGCTCCGCCAAGGCGATCATGCCGATCACGGACCCGCTGGTGGAAATGTCCCATTTCAAATACAAGGTGGTGGTGCCATCGGCGGTCCTGTACACGCAGTTCGACCCCGGCATCCATCCCTACGTTATTCACCAGGCTTTTAAAAGGCTGGGGTTCGATGAGGTCATCGACGTCGACACCTCGTATTCCGAATGGGCCGCGGCCCTGAAGAAGTACATCGAACGGCACCGCAGCCGCCTGCCCCTGATATCGTCGCATTGCCCTTCGGTCATCCGCCTGATACAGGTCAAGTACCCGGACCTGGTGGAACTGGTAGTGCCGCTCGACGTGCCCCGCGAAATCACTGCCCGCGAGATCAAACGCCGCCTCCCCGGCCAGCTGGGCCTGAAGCCGGAGGAGATCGGGATTTTCTATATCGCCCCCTGCCCGGCCAAGATCGTGTCGATCAAGCAACCGGCCGAAAAGGTCCAATCCTGGTTCGACGGCGCCGTGTCTATTCCCGACGTTTATCAGGCGTTGGTGCCGCATGTCATGGCGCTGAAGGATGAGTTCAAGGAGGACCAGGTGCCAAAAGAGTTCACCTTTAATGTCGACTGGACCACGCTGGGCGGATCGGTGCGGACCATCGAGGGGGAAAACTGGCTGGTGGTCTCGGGCATCGACCATGTTATGAAAATCTTCGATGACATCGAAAACTCCCGCCTGCGCAATATCGATTTCGTGGAGGGGTTGGCCTGCATGCTGGGGTGCATCGGCGGTACGTTCAGCGTCGAGAACCTGTACGTCGCCCGGGCCAATGGCCTTCGTCAGGCCGACCGGTACGGCAGCCGGGTGCCGGTTGACGACGGGGAAATCGAGCAGAAACTGGAGGCCGGTTATTTCAACCTGGGCAACCCGGTCCTGCCCCGGCCGACCAAATATTTCGACACCGATCTGGAGACGTCCATCAAGCGAATCAAGGAACGGGAACGGATATACCAGAAACTGCGTCAGACCGACTGCGGCTGCTGCGGGGCACCCACTTGTCTGGCCTTTGCCGAGGACCTGGTGCGGGGAGAAGCCCAACTGACCGATTGCATTTTTCTGGCTCATGTTGCCAGGGAAGAATAAACGGCGGAAACCGCCTGACCCATCCGTAAGGAGGAGCCGTGAGTGTAGACAAGCTTCCGGAGTTGTTATCCGGGTATGCCGGTGAAGAGGGGGAATTCATCCCGCTATTGCAGGCCGTCCAGCGGCAATACGGTTATATCTCGGAGGAGGCGGTCGGTTCGATTGCGCCGTTTCTGAAGATATCGGAAAACCAGATTTACGGCGTCGCCTCGTATTATTCCCAGTTAC
>JAQVRW010000219.1 GCA_028700875.1 Candidatus Zixiibacteriota bacterium
CGCCGGGAAGGCGAATCTGGCATCGTTATACGACAAGCTGGACATCCATAGCGAGACCTATCTACGGGGGCGCAATGCCGGGATGTACTCGATGACACAGCCCTACACGCCCCAGCAACGAGAGAAACTGAAAACGGAAATAAAAGCGTTTTATCGCCATTTAGTCGGGCTCGTGGCGTCATCGCAGGCATTGACGGAAGACTCGGTGGACGCTTTGGGACAAGGACGGGTATGGACGGGCGTCGAGGCGACAAACAACGGCCTGGCCACGCGGATCGGCGGGCTGATGCAGGCATTGGAGGAAGCTCGCCGCGCGGGCGGACTCGACCCCCGGGAAGCAAACATCGAGGTCTATCCGGAAAAACATTCCTGGTGGGAAAACCCGTTCGATCTTTCCCAACTCGTGCGGCAGATCACCCGGCGGGTGTTCGGCCATGGCGCGGAGAGTATCACCTGGCCGGCGATTCCCGACGGCCGGTTTTATTGCCGTCTGCCGTACGATATCAGCATTCGTTGAGATTGCAGGGGTATTCAAAAGGGGCAAAAAAGTCGCCATCTTTGCTTGCCGGAAATCGGCCAATATCGTACATTGGAGCACTTCTTATTCTCATACATGGAAATGGAGGTTTTCATGAACAATCGGAGTCTCGCACTCAGGGCGGCGCTGTGGCTATTCCTGTTGGTCACGGTGACCGGTGCCTGGGCGTTTGACTTCTCCGAAATGGAGAAAAGGGTAACGGCCTTCACCCTCGACAACGGGATGAGGTTTTTGGTTCTCGAGGATCACAGCGCGCCGGTAGTGGCGTTTGCGATCTCCGTGGACGTCGGGGGGGCCAGCGATCCCAAGGAACGGACCGGGTTGTCCCATATGTTCGAGCATCTGGCGTTCAAAGGGACGACCGAGATCGGCACCAAGGATTATAAAGCCGAGCAGAAAGCCATGGCCAAACTGGATGTACTGTATATCCGGTTGCGGGCCGAAAACCAAAAGCTGAACATCGATTCGGCCAAAGTCGCGGCCCTGAATGATACGATCAAGATCGTCCAGGCCGAATGCGACAACCTGGTGGAGATGAATGAATTCTCCAACTACGTCGAGCAGGAAGGCGGCGTCGGCATGAACGCCGGTACCGGATACGACAACACGACCTATTATTATTCGTTTCCGTCCAACAAGCTCGAACTGTGGTTCTATCTGGAATCGAGCCGTTTTCTCGATCCCGTTTTCCGTGATTTCTACAAGGAACGGGAAGTGATCAAAGAGGAACGCCGGATGCGGATCGAATCCAATCCGATCGGCCGGCTGGTGGATGAATTCATCCATTCCGCCTTCCGCGCGCATCCTTATGGGTATGCTCTGGTCGGCCAGATGTCCGAGATCGAGAATTACACGCCGGAAGCGGCCATGGCGTTCTTCAAGAAGAATTATGTTCCCGCCAACATGGTGGCCGCCATGGTGGGAGATGTCAACCCGGCCGAAGCCAGGAAGCTGGCCGAGAAGTATTTCGGGCGGCTGCCGAAAGCGCCCAAGCCGGAGGGCGTGCAGATCCGGGAGCCGGAGCAGATGGCGGAACGGCAGGTGATTATGCCGGATAAATCGCAGCCGATTCTTCTCATGGGATACCATCGCCCGGCCACGATGCACGCCGACAACGCCGTCTTCGACGCCATCGCCGACTACCTCGGCGGGGGACGGACCTCGCTGCTGTACAAGAACCTGGTCAAGGAGAAGAAATTGGCCACGCAGACCTCCGCTTTTCCGGCCTTTCCGGGGGCCAAGTACCCCAGCGAATTCGGCATCTTTATCATTCCCGCCAAGGGCGTGACCGCCGAACAATGCGAGACGGAGGCGTTGGTGGAAGTGGAAAAACTGAAAAAGGACCCGATTCCGGAAGAGGAACTGGTCAAGATCAAAGCCCGCGCCAAGGCCAATCTGGTGAGAAGCATGTCCTCCCGCGCCGGCTTGGCCAATGCGCTGACGTCGGCGGAAATCTACTATGGCGACTGGCGTGAGGTGTTCAAAGGGCTGGACAAGATCAACGCCGTGACGACGGCCGATATCCAGCGCGTAGTCAACACCTATTTCACGCGGAACAACCGCACCGCGGCCTACATTGAAACGGTAGAAGAGTGAGGGGAGGAATATCCATGAAAACGATTCAACGCGTCATTCTGATCGGGGTAGCGCTGCTGATTGCGGCGTCCGTCGGTCCCGTCTGGGGCAAGATCAAGCCGTTGACCTACCCTCCGCTCAATCCGTTCGAGATTCCTCAGCCGCAGAAGGTGACCCTCGACAACGGCATGCGCATCTACCTGCTGGAAGATCATACGTTGCCGATGGTCAACATCAACGTGGCCATGAACCGTTGCGGTTCCTACCTGGAGCCGCCCGATAAAATCGGCCTGGCCGACATGACTTTCGAGGTCATGCGGACCGGCGGAACGACGACCAAGACCGGCGACCAGATCGACGAGGACCTGGAAGCGGTCGGGGCCTCCGTCGAGACCGGGGGCGGCACGGTGAACAGCATCGGCAACGCCAATGCTCTTTCCGATTATTCGGAGAAGGTATTGGCCACGCTCGCGGACGTCCTGCGTAATCCGGTGTTCGATCCGGACAAGATTGAACTGGCCAAGACCAATCAGCGTTCGGCCATTTCCCGGCGGAACGACCAGCCGATGCAGATGGCTATCCGCGAGTTCACGACGCTGCTGTACGGGGCCGATTCCCCCTATGCCCGGGTGCCGGAATACGCCACTATCGACGCGGTTACCCGCGAAGACATGATGATGTTCCACAAGGCGGTCGTGCAACCGAACAACATGCAGGTGGCGGTGCTGGGCGATTTCAAAGCCGAGGACATGCTGGTTCTGCTGAAGAAATATTTCGGCGACTGGCCCAAGGGGACGCGGGAATTGCCGCCTCCGCCCGAGGTCGACTATGCCTTTCGGCCCACGGTCAACTACGCCGAGAAGACCGATGTCAATCAGTCCAATATTCTGATGGGGCATATCGGCGGCAAGATGGGCGACCCGGATTACCCGGCCACGATCGTCATGAACGGTATCCTGGGCGGCGGTTTCGGCAGCCGGTTGACCAACAACGTCCGGGTGAAGCTGGGATTGGCCTATACGGCCCAGGGCAACTTTACTTTCCAGTACACCTATCCCGGTCTCTTCTATGCCTATGCCGCGACAAAATCGCAGAGCACCGGGGCGGCGATCCGGGAGATGGTCAAGCAGATCAAGTCGATGCAGACGGATCCGCCGACGGCCGAGGAGATGAGGCTGGCCAAGGACGGGTGGTTGAATTCGTTCGTCTTCAACTTCGAATCGCGCGGCCAGGTGGTGGGGCGCATGATGACCTATGATTATTACGGTTTTCCCCTCGACTACCTGCAGCAATTGAAGACGGCGGTGGAGAAGGTGACCCCTCAGGACGTGGTCGAGGTGGCCAAGCGCAAACTGAATCCCGACAACCTGCAGATTTTGGTGGTCGGCAAGGCGGATGATTTCGACGAGCCGCTCAGCAATTTCGGAGCGGTCAACGCCGTCGACATCACCATCCCGGCTCCCCCGCAAGAGGCGTTTGCCGCCAACGAGGAGGAGTTGAAACAGGGGCAGGCGATGCTGCTGAAGACGGTGGACGCCTGCGGCGGGGTGGCGGCGTTCAAGAAAATCAAGTCGATCAATTCTTCCGGCAAGATGACCATGAATACGCCCCAGGGGGCGTTTACCATCGACGTCAAGAGCCTGGAAGTTTTTCCGGACAAGAGTCGGGAGGAAGTGGTCACGCCGATGGGCAGCCAGATCATGGTGATCAGCGGAGCGGACGGATGGATGGAGGCGGGCGGCCAGAAGCAGATGCTGCCGGCCGCGCAGGTCGCCGAATCGAAGAAAGAAAACGACCGCAACACCACGATGCTTTTTGCCCGGGCCGACAACCCCGATTACAAGGTCGCCTATAAAGGGGAAGAGGATTTCCAGGGCAAGAAAGCGATTCGGCTGGAGTTCCTCGCCGCCAGTGGCGTTCAGTTCAGCCTCTTCGTCGATCCGGCCGGATATATGCCGGTCGGCATGAAGTTCTCGGGCCAGACGATGGCCGGTCCCGGCACCGCCGAGCAGATTTACAACGAGTACAAGGAAATCTCCGGGGTCAAACTTCCCGTGAAGATGACCATCAACGCCGGCGGCATGACTATCGAGATGGAAAAGACAATGACGACCATCAACGGCCAGTATGACGCCTCCCTGTTCAACAAACCGGAGGGGATATAGTCGTCATCGGACGGTGATTCCGTTACGTCAACAGGTTATGCGGGCGTCGGGCCATCCGGCGCCCGTTTTCTTTTTTCCGGATTGAATTACAGCGCCTGTTGGGCGGCGGGAGTCGACGACGTATCGTATTCTTCGTCATCGGTCATCTGCCCGACATAGCGGTTGAGGACCAGGATGGTGATACGCCGGTTGCGGGGGTCCAGCGGGGCATCTTTTATCCGCAGTTTGTTGGCGGCGAAGCCGCGAATCTCCCGAACCTGATCGGGGGCCAGTCCCCCGGCGGCCATGGCGCGACGGGCGGCGTTGGCGCGGTCGGTGGACAATTCCCAGTTGGTGTACTCATTTCCCCGCGCCAAATCGGTGCCGTCGGTATGCCCCTCCACCACCAATTGGTTGGGCAACTTCCCCAGTTCCATGCCGATCGTCTTCAGGATCACCTCTCCTTTGGGGGTCAACTCGGATGATCCGGTGCGAAAGAACATCACCTCGTCGCTGCCTTCGATCAGCTGCATCCGCAGTCCCTCGCGGGTCAACTCCACGTCGAAGACCTCTTTGGGGACATCCAGGCCGGCCAGAGCCTTCATGGCTTGCTGGAACAGCTCGGCGGCATCCATAGAGACCATCGGCGACGTCTCGGTGGCGGCGGATGCTTTGGGCAGGCTGCCTTCCCCCGGTTTATTCAGGACGCCGGCTCCTCCGTTGACGATGCTTATCTGGAAATTTTTCTTGAAATTGGCCGGATCCTGGAAGTATCCCTGCACGGCTTTCTTGACCACGTCCGTCTGCGTCACCAGCCACATGACCAGAAAGAAGGCCATCATGGCGGTCATGAAATCGGCATAGGCGACCTTCCAGGCGCCGCCGTGATGCCCGCCGTGAATGCTGTTCTTTTTGACGACAATGATCGGTTGCGATTTGTCGCGTCCCTCGGCCATGGCTTACCCTTTCCGCGTCCCTTTACAGGCTTCTTCGACTTCGAGAAACGTGGGGCGCATTTCGCTGGGGATCGACCGCCGGCCGTACTCGACGGCAATCGAGGGGGGCAGGCCTTTGCAGAAGGACAGCAGGCACTGTTTCAGACATTTCATATAGGCTGCATCGGATTGATTGCGGCCGCGGAGGCTGGTGGCCAGCGGGCCGACGAAACCGTAACAGAGCAAAACGCCCAAAAACGTCCCCACCAATGCGGCGCCGACTTTTTCGCCGATCTCCTCGGGGG
>JAQVRW010000220.1 GCA_028700875.1 Candidatus Zixiibacteriota bacterium
CTTTTCCCGAATCCTGTTTGTCCTGGGGATATCCTACATGGACAATATCCCGGAGCCATTCGTGCACCATCTGGAAATGGTGGAGATGCCCGGGTATATCGAACGGGAGAAGATCGTCATTACCAAACGGCACATCCTGCCCAAGCTGTACAAGCGGTATGCGTTGACCCGTTCGGAATTGAAATTTTCGGATCGGGCGTTGACGCGGATCATCCGCCAGTACACGATGGAAGCGGGGTTGATCGGCCTGCAACAGCAATTGGAGAAGATTTTCCGGAAGGCCACCCGGCGCAAAGCCTCGGGCGAAGCGTGCAAGATCGCCCTGACCGAATCGAACGTCGAACAGTTTTTGGGGACCCAGCAGTTCATCCCCGAAAAGGCGACCTCGCGTCCCGAAATCGGCGTCGCCACCGGGCTGGCCTGGACCGGCGCGGGCGGGGACCTGATGCTGATCGAAGGATTGAAGATGCGCGGCACCGGCCAGGTCATCTTCACCGGGTCGCTGGGCGAGATCATGAAAGAGTCGATCCAGGCGGCGCATAGTTTTGTCCGGGCGCGGGCGGATGCTCTGGGAATCGACCACAACGACTTCGCCAATTTCGACATTCATATCCATTTCCCCCAGGGCGCCATCCCCAAGGACGGACCATCGGCGGGAATGACGGTGTCGCTGGTGATCGCCTCGGTCATGGCCGAACGGCCGATCCGCAACGACGTCGCCATAACCGGCGAGGTTACTTTGCGGGGCAAGGTGTTGCCCGTGGGGGGGATCAAGGAGAAGGTGTCGGCGGCGTATCGGGCCGGGATATTCACGATCATGCTGCCCAAGGAAAACGAGAAAGATATCAAGGATATTCCCCGGGAAATAGTCCGCAAGACGCGCTTCATCTTCATTGAGACGGTCGATGAACTCTTCGAGCAGGCGCTACTGGATTTCACGCCGTCCACGTTTACGCTGGAAAAGCTGTTTGCCGAGGAAGTGAAAAAGGCGCGGCGGCGGAATACCGCCCGGAAGACGCGGGTCAATTCGGCCCGCAAGAAAGTAGCCAGGAAGAGCTCCCGCCGGCGGTGATGGAAAAACCGTTGACAGGCGGGGGATTTGGCGTTAGAATATACGTTCATGATGTTTTAGAGCAGATTGCGGAGGAGATAATGCGGACTTTTGCAGTGTTACTCTGTATGATGTTGGTTATGGTTTTCGCGCCGGCGGTTATGGCCGCTCCGGATGTCGATGACAACGCGCCGGATACGCTGCTGATTGGGAAGGCGGCTCTGTTAAAAGCGGGCAAAGCGACGGTACGCATTGAGTTTATCAATGATCAGGATTTGGCCGCGCTGACCATCCCCATCGGGGTCAAGGGCGCCGGGGTCAAAGTTGACTCGGTGTCGTTTGCCGGCAGCCGGGTCGAATATGTCAAGACGCGGCCGGTGACGATCAATGAGAACGGCCAGATCATCTTCGGAGTCATATGCATGACGGAAGATTTTGTGGCTCCGGGACGCGGGCTTATGGCCACTCTGTATATGTCGGTTAGCGACAGCGCCAAGGTGGACCAGATCAAAGTCGATACGACCACGGTTCACCCGGCCGAGCTGCTATTCACGAAAGCCAGCTCCGCGTCTTTCGTTCCGACCGTGGTCCAGGGAGCTTTGAAGGCCCCCGAAGCGGCCAAGAAAGAAAAGCAGCCCTAAATTCCATTCGCTTCTGATCCGCAGGCAGGTTTCCTGCCTGCGGATAATTCCGCTTGACACAGCCTGCCCGTCGATCTATTATATCTTTAGAGGAAAAACTTGCGGGTGGGGTATACCTGCCGGGTCTTCTTTAACAGTACCTTAGCATCGAATCATATCTTGAGCCATCGGACGGGAGGTTTCTCAATGCTTTACAGGATGTGTTGCATTGCGGCGGTGGTGGTGAGTCTGGCCGTGCCGGTTTTCGGCCAGGACGATCCCGGAGCGCCCGATACGGTTTCAATTGTTTCCGCGGAAACCGTTCCGGGGCAAAACGTCGCGCTGGCGGTCAATATGTATAACGATGAACTCCTAGGGGCCATCACCATACCGTTGCACTGGAGTTCGCCCGATATCACCCTGGATTCGGTGTCGTTTGTCGGGAGCCGGATAGCCTATTTGGGCAACAAACCGGTGACCATTTACAATGCCAGCCAGAACGTGGTTTTCGGCGGCATCGTGATAATGGAAGAGTATATCCCCGCCGGCAGCGGCCTGATCGCCACATTGTACTTCAACGTGCCGACCGGTACCCCCGACCAGAATGTCACGATTGACAGCGTTTCCATTCCACCGGCCGCTTACCTGGTCCTGACTCAAACCAACAGCGCGGATATTCTTCCGCAAATGGTTCCGGGGAAGATCAAGATCGGCAACCCGGTCGAACCGTCGCATATCACGTTATCTCCCACGACCATGTTCTTCGAGGGGAAGGTCGGTTTTCCCGATCCGGCAGCGCAAAACCTCAATATTACCAATACCGGCGGGGGGACCATGGTCTGGAGTACCAGCCATTCGCAAAGCTGGTTGACTGTCAGCCCGCCGAACGGAACTGCTCCCTCGATCACCTCGATACGCGCGGCTTCGAGCGGACTCCCGGTGGGGACCTATTACGACACCATCGTGGTTTCCTCCTCCGGCGCCGACAACTCGCCCCAAGTGGTGCCGGTAACCCTGCATGTCATAACCATGCCCCCGACGATCAGGTTTAGTCCTTCACAGATAGCCGTTTCGGCCGTTCAAGGCGGGAGCAATCCGGCTGACCGCAAGTTGGCCATCTGGACCGATGTCCCCGGAAGTATCCTCAGCTGGACGGTGAGCCACTCATCCACCTGGCTGACGCTGTCGCCGATGGCCGGCGCTCCTCCCGATTCGGTGACGCTGCAGTTCGATATCACCGGCCTGCCGTTTGGAGCTTATGCCGATACCATCGTGATTTCCGATCCGACGGCTACGAATAATCCTCAGAAGGTTCCGGTATCGCTTCAGGTCGTCTCCAATCTCCCCGTCCTCAAGCTGGACCCGCATGTCCTATATGTGGTTGTTCCGTATGGAACCAATGCCGCACCCAAGACGTTCCAGGTTCTCAACGACGGGGAGGGGGCTCTGACCTATGAGGCGACCGAACACACCTATCTTATCACGTCCATGACGCCTTCGACGGGGACTGCTCCGCAGGAGGTCACACTCGAATTTTATACCGAGAACCTGGGTCTCGGTGAATACATCGATACCGTAACGGTGACGTCGCCCGAAGCCCTCAACTCGCCGCAGAAGCTCATCGTCGATTTCAATGTCACCAACAGCCCGGCCACGATCGCATTGTTTCCCACCAGCGTGAGCTTCAACTATTATGAATGCTGGCAGGGGCCGAACGCTTTTCCGCCCACCAAAACGTTCCAGGTCATCAACACGGGCAATGATCCCATGCTGTGGTATTTGACTCATACCGCCGACTGGCTGGTCATTTCCGATACCTCCGGGGTCGATAAATCGAGTATTACCCTGAGCCTGAATGCCGATGGGATGCCGGTTGGGACCTACTACGATACCATCGTGGTCAGCTCTCAGCAGGCCATCAATTCCCCGCGCCGCCTGCCGGTCACGTTGACCGTCGTTCCCGGCTCGGAACAACCGGTGTTGAAAGTGAAAAATACCACGGTGGATATCCCGGTCCAGGAGGTATTCGGCGTTGGTCTCGGCGAATTGGGCGTGGTGGCCCAAGTCTCCAACCTTAACCCGGGTTGCATGGACTTTTGGACCGAAGACAATATCCCCTGGTTGCGGATTATCGATTCCGTCGGGTCCGCTCCCAGCCCGATCAGGGTGGTGCTCGAAGTGGGGTCATACACCTATGGCGTCTATCCCGATTCCTTCCTGGTTTACTCGTCCACGGCCACCAACTCGCCGCAGCAGGTAAAACTCAACATGCTGGTCTGGCGCTATCACGGCGATCCCAACTGGGACAACAAAATCAACATCACTGACATGGTTTATATCGTCAGCTATCTCTTCCGGGGCGGTCCGCTGCCTCGTCCGACTTTCATTACCGGCGACTGCAACTGCAACGGGTTTGTCGATATTTCCGACGCCGTCTACATCGTCAATTACCTCTTCAGGGGCGGCTCGGCGCCGTGCGGGAACCCGTAAGTTCCCACGGCGGAAAAGCACGGATACGGCCGTCCGACCAACCGGGTCGGGCGGCCTTCTTTTTTTCGGCAACGGGAAACGAAAGCAACGCTTGACAAATTCTTGCGATTGAATATCTTAATAGAGTACTCTTCTTTACCGACCCTCACGGTACCGCCAGGAACCGGCTCGCTTATGTTGCGCTCATAACGGCCGAATAGAAAATAGGTAACCGGTGATACATCTTTCAGGAGGATCTCTGTGAAACATCGGCTCGTTTTGTGGATATTGCTGGCGGTGCTTCTGCCCGCGTGGGTGGTTGCCCAGGAAGATGCGGGAACTATTCCGCTCAAGACCAATCCCAAGGAAATGCACCAGATCATGTGGCAGCGGCTTCAGCCGCGGCTGGCGGCCGAACAGGCGGCCGAGCAGGCGGCGGAGAAATACCTGGCCGCCGTGAACGCTACCAACTGGCAGGAATACGACATGTATTTCTACAGCGTCGGCCTGACCATCAATCACGTCACCCACATCATCTACGGGCAGGTGGGCATCTATGGCCGGCCGACGGTGTCTTCGCTGGATACCGTCATGGTCAATCTGAACAGCGTGCTGACCGTGGATTCGGTGTATAATGAAACCGGCAACCTGATGTTCACGCATCAGAACAACTATCTGACCGTACACCTCGACCGCGCGGTCGTCCAGGGAGATTCCTTCGGATTTACGGTCGCTTATCACGGCACGCCCCCGAGCACCGGCTTGATGGGCTTCAACTTCGCCACGCATCTGAGCAAGCCGCTCATCACCACCCTGTCGGAACCATACGGCGCCCACGATTGGTGGCCCTGCAACGACATCACCGCCGACAAGGCCGACTCGGTCGACGTCATTATCACCGCCGATACCTCGCTGGTGGTTGCCTCCAATGGGCTGCAGGTATCGGACGTGAACAACGGCGACGGCACCCATACGGTCTGGTGGCAGGAACGGTATCCGATCGCGACTTATCTGGTGAGCATCGCGCTTCATCCGTACACCGTCTGGGGAGACTGGTATCATTCCAGCCCGACCGATTCCATGCCGCTTCAGTATTTCGTGTATCCCGAACGGGACGCGTATTCCCGTCCGGCCTATGCCGTCATCCCCGAAATGATCTCCATCCTGGCCGCCCGATACGGCGAATATCCGTTTATCGACGAAAAATACGGTTGCAGCCATTTCGACTGGGGCGGGGCGATGGAACATCAAACCAACACCTCCACCGACGCCTCGGACTGGGGCATGGGATCGGATGTGGTCGTCCACGAATTGAGCCAT
>JAQVRW010000221.1 GCA_028700875.1 Candidatus Zixiibacteriota bacterium
GAACGATACCTTCTTCCACGGCGGCGCGGGTGGCATGCAGAGCATCTTCCACGCGGGCTTTCTTTTCCTTCATTTCGGTTTCGGTTGCGGCGCCGACTTTAATCACGGCAACGCCGCCGACCAGTTCCAGGCTGAAGTTGTTGGCCTGATCGGTGATGTATTTCAACTTGTTGTTGGCCCAGTTATAGGCGATGACGGCCGGTATGGCCGCCGCCAGGCCGACGATGGTGGCCAGAAGCGCTTCGGCGATGCCTGGCGCGACGATGACCAGGGAAGCCGATCCCCGTTCGCCGATCGACCAGAAGGAATTCATGATTCCGACCACGGTTCCCAAAAGCCCCAGGAAGGGGGCGGCGTTGGCGGTGGTGGCCAGAAAGACGACATACCGTTCCAGCTTGCCGATCTCCTCGGCCGCGGTTTTGTCCAGCATCATGCTTACCGTCCGGAAATCCCCTTCATCCATTTTCGGCGCGGTATCGGGGTCTTCGGCGCGCGCCTTCTTGGCCTCCAGTACGGCCGCGGTTTCCTTCAGCCCGGCGGTATAGATCGCCGCGAGGGGGGTGAGGCGGAAGCTTTTGGCATTCGCCTGCAGGTCGCCCGTTTGGCCGGTACGGGCGAAGAGCGCGTTGAACTTGCGGGATTGAAGGTTAACTTCCTTGTACAGCCGATAGCGGTTGATGATGATGCCCCATGACACCAGCGACATGACGATCAATACGGAAATGATCAGCAGGCCGAAAAAGGAGTTATGTTTAAGAATATCCCAGATTCCTCCGGAGAGACCCAGGACCATCGTTAATACCGGTTCAGGATAACTCATACCGTCTCCATACTTACCTGACTTACCTGTTCTACACCGTCCACGCTGTTTGGTTTGTCTTCAAATGACAACCACAAACAATGATAAGGTCCGCCCGAGACCAGTTCAATATAAAACGAGCGGATCGCATGCGTTGATTCTTCGCTGTGCGGCCAGATCGCCGCATTGGTTCAATAGACGGTTTTTGCCCCTGGTTGTTTCCCCTCCGATTGGCCTAAGACTGGGGGAGTAGGGTATATAAGGGAGGGCAAATAGGGGTGGACAAACCGATGGGAAACTGATATATTTGTATTCTTTCCCGACGGGGAAAAACCGGGTCGATTCCACTATTTTCGGTCGGGACGAACACGAGGTGCGGACATTTTAGCGATAGAGATGGCGAAATGAGCGAATTGAAAAAGAATCTGGATGACATAAACGTAATCCTGGCAACCGATTGCGGCTCAACGACTACGAAATCGATTATTATCGAGAAACGGGACGGGGAGTACCGTCTGATCGCGCGGGGAGAAGCGCCGACCACGGTCGAGGCTCCTTTTGAGGACGTCACCATGGGGGTGCTGAATGCCGTGGCGGAAGTTGGAGAGCTCTCCAACCGGGTCCTGTTGGACGACAACGGGCGGATCATCACTCCGGCCAAGGGGAATGTCGGGTGCGATATTTACATTTCCACTTCCTCGGCCGGCGGCGGGCTGCAAATGATGGTGGCCGGCGTGGTTCGCTCCATGACGGCCGAATCGGCCGAACGGGCCGCTCTGGGGGCGGGGGCAATTGTCATGGATGTTATCGCCTCCAACGACAAGCGTCGTCCGCATCAGCAGATCGAGCGGATCCGTCATCTTCGCCCCGATATGATTCTCTTGTCGGGCGGAATCGACGGCGGCACGACCTCACACGTGGTGGAAATCGCCGAATTGATTTCGGCGGCCGACCCCAAGCCGCGGTTGGGCTCCGGGTACCGTCTGCCGGTTATCTATGCCGGCAACAAGAACGCCCGCGAGGCGGTCAGCGACACGTTGGCTTCCAAGGTCGATTTGGGTATCGTCGATAACCTGCGCCCGGTTTTGGAGCGGGAGAATCTGTTGCCGGCGCGCGAGAAGATCCACGACCTGTTCATGGAACATGTCATGGCCCAGGCTCCGGGATACCGCAAGCTCATGGAATGGACCGATGCGCCGATCATGCCCACCCCGGGAGCGGTCGGCCTGATCATAAAAACAATCGCCGACATTGAACATATCGAGGCGGTCGGGGTCGATATCGGCGGGGCCACCACCGACGTTTTCTCGGTTTTCCGGCCGGAACCCGGCGAGGGGGTGTTCAACCGCACGGTTTCGGCCAACCTGGGGATGAGTTATTCGATCTCCAACGTGTTTGCCGAGGCGACGTTGCCCAATGTCATGCGCTGGGTGCCATTCAATATGGACGAGCGCGACCTGCGCAACCGGGTCAAAAACAAAATGATTCGTCCGACGACGATCCCTCAGGCGATGGAAGAGTTGATCTTCGAACAAGCCATCGCCAAGGAGGCGTTGCGGCTGGCCTTCATTCAGCACAAGAGTTTCGCCACCGTGCTCAAGGGCGTTCAGAAACAGCGCACGATCGGCGATGCGTTCGAGCAGGACAGCTCCGGCGGGACCATCGTCAACATGCTGACGCTCGACATGCTGATCGGTTCCGGTGGCGTGCTGTCGCACGCGCCGCGCCGTCACCAGGCGGCCATGATGCTGATCGACGCCTTCCTGCCGGAAGGGTTGACCCGCCTGGCGGTGGACTCGATTTTCATGATGCCGCAATTGGGCGTGTTGTCGACCCTGCATCCCAAGGCTGCCACCGAAGTGTTCGAAAAGGATTGCCTGATTCATTTGGGGACATGTGTCGCTCCCGCCGGCGAAGTCAAGAAGGGGGGCGAGGTGATGTCCTATCGCGTCGACCTTCCCGACGGACAGGTCTCCGGTTCGCTGCAATTCGGCGAATTGAAACTTCTGCTGTTGGGTCTGGATGAGCGGGGTCTGCCGCTCAAGGCGAAGGCTGTTTTCGAACCGGCCCGGAACCTCGATTTGGGTGCGGGCAAAGGGAACAAGGTGGAACGGGAAGTATCCGGCGGCGTGGTGGGCATCATTTTGGACGGCCGCGGGCGGCCGTTCGTGCTTCCCACCGACAACGTTGAACGGATCGCAGCACTCAGACGCTGGATGCTGGAGATGAAGGCGTATCCTCCGGAGGCGCTGGGAGGAAAATAAGCTGTCGGCAGATGGCGCGAAATTACCGCATTGATGGAAATAGAGGGTACGATGCAAGCGAGAACCACGATGAAGACAAGAATTGTCATGACGGCGATCATGGCGGTGTTGCTGCTGGGGTCGGCCGGGTCGGCCGGAGCGGCCAATTACGTCAACTGGAAAGCGGGATTTTGGTTTGCGATCCCCGAAGGGTGGGACAAGATTGACTACAGGGTGGTCGACCGTTTCCTTTCACTGACCGACACCTCGCGGGAAATTTACGGGTATGAGGCGGTCTATGCTCCTCTGTCCTCGGCCTTGTTCATGGAGGACGCCTACCTGGTCGTCACGTTCGATTCCATCGGGGCATTGTCTCCGGCATCGGCCGATTCGGTCCTGAACACCATCGCCAAATCATACGGAAAAGAAGTGTTCAATGCGCCGATCGTCAGCCATATGACCGATCTGGTCCCCGGCCAGCCGGTCATCGACCGCGCCGCCAAAGCGGTTTCGGTGGTGACGGAGATGGCTTTCCGGCCCGAGGCCAAGCGGAAACTCTGGCTGTATATGTGCCTGAACGACGCGGGGTTGATTTCCCTTTATTTTTACAGCCCGGATTCCACGTTTACCCGCAACAAACCGACCTTCGAAAAGATTATCCAATCGTTGTCATTTGACAACTTACGGCAGGCCGCCGGAAACGAACAGGTGACATTCACCGATGTCGGCGGGGACAACGTGGAGCAGCCGAAGGCCGAATATTCCGATTCCCTGGGCGACGTGGCGGCCACGACATCATCGGGCGGCGGAACCGGCCGCATCGTGATGTACGTGGTGATCATCGTCATTGTTTTGGGGCTGGCGTTGCTTTTTATACTGGGGCCGCGGCTGAAGAAACGGAACACGACGGCTCCCAAGAATTAGCTGGAAAGGCACTGCAGTATGGCTCATGCATATACACCCGGACTGAAAGTCAGTGGACGGTTGCTGATAACCAAACGCCGGATTCTGCCGCTGAAAGGCGAAGTCGTGGCCAAGGTGGGGGACCGGGTCAAACCCGACACGGTCGTCGCCCGCACCTTCCTGCCCGGCGACGTCGAACCGATCAACGTCTCCAACCAACTGGGCGTTCCTCCCGAGGATATCGAAGGCTGCATGCTTAAGAAGGTCGGCGATCCGGTGGTGAAAGACGAAATCATCGCCCGCACCAAGCCGTTGTTCGGCCTGAAAATATTCGCCTCCGAAAGCCGCGCCACCCTGAACGGCACCGTGGAAACGATCTCGGTCGTGACCGGCCAGGTGCTTTTGCGCGGCAAACCGATTCCGGTGGAGGTGAAGGCGTATATCGACGGCGAAGTGGTCGAAGTGGTCAAGGACGAGGGGGTGGTTATTTCCACCTGGGGATCGTTCGTCCAGGGGATTTTCGGCATCGGCGGCGAGACGCACGGCGTGATCAAGGTCGTGGCGCCCGATAACACCACCATGCTCAACGAAAATCTGATCACGGAAGACTGCAAGGGGTGTATCATCGTCGGCGGGTCGCGCGTCACCGCCGAGGCGATCCGTAAGGCGGTGAAGGTCGGCGCGGCCGGGGTAGTGACCGGCGGATTCGACGACAAAGACTTGCGGGACTTTCTGGGGTACGACCTCGGCGTGGCGATCACCGGATCGGAAGAAATCGGCGTGACGCTGGTCGTGACCGAAGGGTTCGGGGATATCAGCATGGCTTCCACGACCTTTGCCCTGCTCAAATCCCATGAAGGACAACTGGCCTGTATCAACGGCGCTACGCAGATTCGCGCCGGCGTCATCCGGCCGGAGGTAGTGATTCCCGTGACCGACGATCTCAAGGTTAAAGACGCCGCCGTCCATTACGAGCAGAAGGGGCTTGATATCGGGTCGCCGGTTCGCGTTATCCGCCATCCCTATTTCGGACGTCTTGGCGCGGTGTCCGGGCTTCCATCACCGCTTCAGGTGCTGGAATCGGAATCGAAAGCGCGAGTGCTCGAAGTAACATTCGAAGACGGCACGAAGGCGATTGTCCCTCGCGCCAACGTAGAGTTGATCGAGTCGTAACCCACCGGCACATCCTGTCCGGTTTGCAAAATAGAACGGCCGTGTCGGGCGATTCCGACGCGGCCGTTATTTATCAGCCTCCCGGTCAGATAGCATTCATCATTTCAGCAGGATCATTTTCCTGGCCAGCGTGACCTGATCGGTTTTCAAACGATAAAAGTACACGCCGGAAGCCGATTCGGCCCCGTGCTCATCCCGGCCGTCCCATACCACCCTGGTCAGTCCCGGTTGGGCGAGACCATCGAACACTCGCCGCACCTGTTGGCCGAGGATATTGTAAACTTCGATCGTCGCCTTGATCGGGCGCGTTTGCGGGTTTTGAAATTCGATCGT
>JAQVRW010000222.1 GCA_028700875.1 Candidatus Zixiibacteriota bacterium
GGATTTCCGCCCGTCGCGGCAACCGGGTCGCATCGCCTTCGCGGTCATCGGCTTCGGCCGGCGATCTGGCCGAGCTGGCCTTTTATTTGATCGATGATCCCAAGATCGCCTGTCGGTCGCTTCCCGTGCAATTCTTCTGGCGCTATTGCGATGACAATATCATTTTGGAAAACCCGGGCGACCGGCCCCGCTATGTCCGCCGCGTGTATGAACAGGCTGGCGGCTATGCGCGCAGAGACACTCTTGATTCCGATACCCTCCCGATGAACATCGGGGACCTGCCGCCGCCGTGCGCGACCGGTATCGGGTCGACGCAGAACTTCACCGTCGATTTCATCAACGGCGGCATCGTGGCTTCCTGCATCTGGCCTCGTCCCGAAGACGGCCCGATGAGGGGCGATTTCGATCATGACGGCTATCCCGATCAGTTGAAAGACTGGGCGGTCCTGGCCGACCTGATCCTCCGCGAGGGGGTCGAAAACGCTTCCCGGAGAAATATCTATGGGGGAACATTATCGCATGCGCCCGATGGCACCCCCCTGACTCTGGGATCGCTGGTGCGTTTGGCCAATCCCCCGCCGATGGATTCTTTGCTCAATCTTCCTCCTCAGGGGGATATCGTTCTGCTCAGTATCCCGCCGAAACCGGATACGGTGAAAATATTCTGCCATTCCACCGTCCCTCTGGGCGGCCTGATTCTGGTTTTCGATGTTGACGGCCAGCCGTCGCCGCCCGTTCCGGCGCCGACTTTCGCGGGCATGGTGATTCGATGGCTGACGGATGAGAAGACCCTGAGGTTGATCATCTTCGCCCATGACGGAAGGCTGCTTCCGGCCGGCATTCATTTTCTGGCCGGAGTGCCGTTTGCGGGAACGGCTCGTCTCCGCTCGGCGGCCGCGGTCGATCGTTTCGGCCGCCCGGTCAAGGTCATCTTTTTGGGCCATTGATTCGGCGGCGATAACTACGCGATCTTTGGAAAAATGACTTTGATTATCCGGCGCCGGACACGATAATTTCATATTAAGAGTATATAAGGACCGGTTTGGATGTATCATTCGCACGCATGTTCTCATCATCAGAAGGCATCAGTCTTCATACTGATGGCCGTGATGGCTACCCTGTGGGCGTCGGCCTATGGGCAGACCCCGCCGCAGGGGTCGTCGCTTCCCGATCAGGCCCCGTTCAAGATTGAAATCGAGAGGAATCGAACGGTCATGCCCGGCCAGGACGCAGTCATCGTCATCCGTCTTCGCTCCGGTTCCGACCGTATGACCGGCTTTTCATTTCTGTTGGCCTTCGACACGGCCAACATGATTTTCAAGCAGGCCGAACCCGGCGGGTTCGTGAAAGGCCGGGGATGGGCGGATTTCTCCGTCGAGCCGGTCACCGCTACCCCGAAAGATTCGATCGCCCCGATCAGCCTTCTGCGCATAACGGCCGCCACCGGCCGGGGCGTCCCTCCGGATTCCCTTCAAAGATCATCCACCGGTCTTGTCCGCCTGGTCTTCTTCGTGGACAAAAGGCGGGCTATCGAATGCCGATATCTCCCGGTTCGTTTCTTCTGGCGCGTCTGCGAGGACAATATAGTTCTGGATGGACCGGAAAAGACGCCGTACTATGCCCTGGAAATTCATGACCGCTTGTCGTCATGGACCGAACCGGCCGATTCCGCGACGGATTGCCTGGCTTTTGCCGAAAAGAAACCGGACGTGCCGGCCTCCTGCCGCGATGGCGGCGTTCCGGCCTCGCAACAAGGGGTCGTTTATATCGACGGCGGAATCGAAGGGTATTGCGATTTGTATTCCTCCGTGTTGGGCGATCTTGATCTCAACGGCCTTCCCGACCAGGAAACCGATGTCGTCGCGTTGGCCCGACTTTTGGTTCACGGCAGCTTGTGCGGTTACCAAACCGATTCATTGCAGTTTCTTCTCAAATGCGTCCCGCGTTCGGCTTCGGACAGCGTTTCCCTCTCGATCAGCAGTCTGGTGTCATTTAATCGCACCGTCGCAGGCGACCAAAAGCCGGTTCCGCCTGCGGCGCCCGACAGCATCATGTTAACGGCCAAAATATCGACCGATTCGCTGACTCTTTCCTATTTTTCTTCGACCCGGTTGGGTACCTTGTTGCTGACGTTGGCAACCGACTCCGGCGCGACCATCCCGGTGACTTCGGGACCGGCATTTGGCCGTCAGATCGCCTATGCCCGCTTTGAGGATCATTGTTGTCTGATAATCTATGACATCGGCCGGACATGCCTGCCCGAAGGGAAAAACAACTTGGGCGGTTTCCCCTTGTCCGGCTTGAGGCGCGTGATTTCCGCCAAGGCGGCCGACTATTACGGCCGTCCCGTCAAAGTCGTCCTGCCGGACAATTGATCGATCCGCCGAAGACCCGGCGCATGCATCGTGGCGGGACGCGGCGAAGGTGTTTACACGTTTTATAAAGCGGCAACGTCACAATAGTGATGCGTGACAATTGCGCGGCGCCATTTTTGACTTAATTATTCGCTGCATTGAAGAGGAGGGTAATCATGCGGTGTCGTTTTAGGGCCTTATTCCACCGTCAGTTATTTACGTTAGTATATCTAATCATCCTCACTGTTTTTTCACGCCAGATATCCTGCAACCACAACGAAAACCCGGCCGGATCTGTAACCGATCAACCCCTTTTCAAGGTCGAGATCGAAAAGCATACCAATGCTTTACAGGGACATTATTCGCCCGTCGATATACGCCTTTACTCCGGCCAGGATCGTATCACCGGCTTTTCTCTTTTGATTGTCTATGACACAACTCAGTTGCGCTTAAGACTGGCCGAACCCGGTGGGTTCCTGAAAGGCCACGGTTGGGCCGATTTCTCTGTTGAATCGCTTGCCGTCAAGCAGGGCGATTCCTTATCCAACCTTTGTTTTCTTCGGATAACCGGTTCCATAGGAGACGGCGTCACCCCGGATACCGCACAGAGATCATCCAATGGTTTGGCGCATTTCATATTCTTCGTGAAAAATGAACGACCTCTCGAATGCCAACTTCTCCCTGTCCGGTTCTTCTGGCGCACCTGCGAGGACAACGTCATCCTCGCCAGGGCCGGGAAAACCCCCTATTACGCTCGGTCCATCATCGATTCGAAAATCCCATGGGAAGATATGTATGATCTGCCGGGCGATTGTTTCCTCGACATTAGGAAGACCCCGCCCATCCCCCGACCCTGCCAAAACCCAAATATCTACATTGAACGACAATCAGTAGATTATGTCAACGGCGGGATAGATGTCGTGTGCACCGATGCCGGTTCCGGCATCGCGGGGGATATTGATCTCAATGGCCTTTCCGTTCAGCCGTCCGATATCTCCGCGCTGGCAAGACTCTTGATTTACGGCCATTTCTGCCCGTATCTGTCCGATTCCATACAATATGTGACCCAACAGGTATATAAATCGCGATTTGACGTAGGCAGGCTTTCTATCAGCAGCTTGATCTACATGAACCGGATCATAATTGGTGATATGCCCCTCGATATCGGCGCGGGAGATGACAGCATTGCCATCACAGCTCCGTTTTCGAAAGATTCGTTGGTTCTTTCAACCCGCTCATCTGCGCAACTCGGCGCCCTGATGCTGACGTTCACCTGCAATGACGATCTGACGCTACCGGTTACGGCCGATACGGCTTTCGGCGCCAGGGTCTGTTACGCTGCCAACGCCGGGCGGCTATGCCTGCTTGTGTATTGGCCGGACAAAGTGCCCCTTGCCGATGGCAAGCAAATGCTCGGGACGATGCGTTTGCCCGGCCTGAAGCGGTTGGTTGAGGCGGAAGCAGTCGACTATTGCGGCCGCCCAGTCAAGACAATCATCAAGAAACGCCTGTAAACCTTATCGTAACCACGTTGGGCCGATGCGCGGACGGGGGCCTTGCCGGAAGATGTAATTCACGATATAGACCGCATCGCCGACATTGATCGCCCGGTCGCCGTTGGCATTGCCCCGCCAGAGCGGGTTGGCCGGTGATGCGCCCCCTCGGAAAATGTAACTGATAAGATAAACGGCATCGCCGATATTCACCTTCCAGTCACCATTGGCGTCCCCCGGCAGATAGTTGAAATCGAGATGTCCCGGACCATCACCGGCGGTATATGTGTGAAGTCTCATGCCGTCGGAACCCACCTGGGCCACTTTGTCGCTGAAACAAGCTACGAAAAATGTCGAATCCTGAAACGCGGCGATCCCGGTTGCGCCGAGGTCGACAGAGATAGGATCGGCCGCGCCATGCAGGATATTCCCTGTCAACGCCTCGTACGCCAGCACCTGGCCATCCGCGGCCCATCCCCCCGCCGCAACGAAAGCGATATCCTCCGGGCCAATACAAGTCTGACCCGGTTGTCCGCCGATGGCCAGGCTGTCGACGATGGAATTATCGACCGGGTCGATGATATACATTTTCCCGGCAATCGTCCCGAAATCCCCCGTGCAGGCGACGTGAACCCGTCCCAGACGGTCCATCGCCTAAAACTGCGGATTCTTCCCGACCATGACCTCGGCCAAGACCGTGTCGCCGGCGACGTCATACACGGCCACTTTCCCCTGCCCCCAGTCCCAGATGGAAAAATCATAGGCCGTGACGGCGATATAGGCTTTGCCATCGACAATCACGATCCCCTCCGGCGACATCCCGACCGGCGTCCGCTTGATTATTTGCCGCGTCACCGGGTTGACCCTGGCCACGGCATCGCCCACCAGCAGAGTGACATACAACGTCGTGTCGTCGGTAAATGCCATCCAATACGGATTCTCCCCCGACGAAAACGTTATCCATCCGGCGGTCTTCTCGTCATTCAGGTTAATAATCTGAATCTCATCGGTCCCGGAACAGATTACATAGGCCAACGTGTCCCGAACGATGATTTGATTCGGGTAGGAATCGATGTCCGAGCCGAGGGGCAGAATGTTGTTGATCACCTGCTCTGTTATGAGGTCGATTTTGGAAAGCGTCTCTCCGGTGCTGTTGATAACATAGGCGGTCGGATTCACCCCATGAACCGCCCCCGCCGTGATGAAAACGATAGCAACCGCAATGATTGTTCTATGTATCATGATCCACTCCCGTACTGATTTTCACGTTTCATGGTTTGCCTGATGGCATATGTCAACGAACAATCGATCCCCCATTGCCTTCCCGGCATGGGGTAATGACCGATCAAAACGTAGTCGGTCCCGTTCAAGTTGTTGATCGTGTATGACGCCTGCAAGGTCAAACCCGCCACGGCCGTTTTGAAACCGATCGCCGCATCATCTACCCGATACGCATCATACCATTTGGTGTTCGCCTCGCGGTTGTAGCGGATATCGATCAACCTGACCCGGTATGACCCGCGCAGTTTCCACAGCGCCAGCACCGCTTCGATATCGGTCACATAATGGGGGCGATAAGTGAG
>JAQVRW010000223.1 GCA_028700875.1 Candidatus Zixiibacteriota bacterium
CGAGAATCGACTCAAGATCCTTCCTCTGTGCGTGTTCGCCAGGGCGGAATTCAACAAGACGCCGGAATTCGCCGACGTGCTGCTCCAATAGGAGAAGGAAAACCGGCCATGAGAGATAAAACCACCAAGCAGTACACGAACGACGACATAACCGTGGTCTGGAAACCGGGTTTATGCATCCATTCGGCGATCTGTTGGAAAGGCCTGAACGCGGTGTTCAATCCCGATAAATGGCCATGGATAATGATGGACGGCGCCACCTCGGAGTTGATTGCCGCCCAGGTCGACAAGTGCCCATCGGGGGCCCTAAGTTGGTTCCGCAACGACGCGGAGCAGGAACACCCGGACACCGCGACAGAAACTATCGTGGAACTCCAGCCCAACGGCCCTCTGTTGGTGCGCGGAGATATCGCTATCAGGGACGGGAAAGGCGGCGTGGAACATCGGCGCGGCGTGACGGCCTTGTGCCGCTGCGGCGGCTCCGGCAACAAACCATACTGCGATGGCAACCACACGAAAATCGGATTCAAGGGGTAGCCGGCTGCCGGATGGTCCCGCCGGGCGAACGGGAAAAGTCGATATTCTTATTCATGCCCGACGAGCGGTTCCTGACCATTCGTGGGTTTCGAAGCCTTACGCGACTGACAAAGGAGCGATCACATGGGGGAAAATCGGAAAATCCGCAGAGTCATCAAAAGCAAACCGACGATCGAAGGGGGTGGAGTCCATCTGAAACGGGCTTTTGGTTTTGGCGACGTCTCCGAATTCGATCCTTTCCTACTGCTCGATGATTTCAGGTCAAACAATCCGCAATTCTATCTCAAGGGTTTCCCCTGGCACCCGCATCGCGGGATCGAAACCATCACCTATATGCTGGCCGGAAGCGCCGAGCACGGCGACAGCATGGGCAACGAGGGGGTCATTGGCCCCGGCGACGTTCAATGGATGACCGCCGGAAGCGGCATTATCCATCAGGAGATGCCCAAAGGGGATGAATCAGGCAAAATGGAGGGGTTCCAGTTGTGGGCCAATCTCCCGGCATCCAGCAAGATGATGACTCCCCGCTATCGCGACGTCAAGAGCGCCCAGATACCGGTGGTATCATTGGACAATGGCGTGAATATTCGGGTGATCTGCGGCCGGGTTAAAGATATCGAAGGCCCCGTTCAGAACATCGTCATCGACCCGGAGTATCTCGATATCGCCATCCCCCCCGGCGCCGAATTCGTCCATCGCACGAAATTGGGGCATACCGTTCTTGCCTACGTTATCGAGGGAAAAGGATATTTCTGCGGGGAAAAGAATCCGTATTCGTATAAGATGGAAGGCGCGGCCTATTTCGACATGCAGAGGGATCCCTTCATCGCCAGGGATAGCCTGGTCCTGTTCGGCGATGGGCGGCAGGTGACCGTTTCCACTGAGAATGAACCGGTTCGTTTCCTGCTCATATCGGGAAAACCCCTTCATGAACCGGTGGCCTGGTACGGGCCGATAGTGATGAACACGCAGGAAGAATTGCAGGTTGCGTTCGACGAGTACCAAAACGGCACGTTTATCAAATATAAGGGCGTATGATCCAAAGGAGCAATTCATGGCATTGGTTAATCTGAATGAGTTGAAAGAACTGACCCTGGCTGAAGGTATTACGGCTCGGGTCGTCCATGCCAGCAATATGAGTATCGCCCATGTCCGGTTTGTCCCCGGCGCTGTCGCCCCGATGCACTCTCATCACCACGAACAGGTGGACCACGTGATCGAAGGCGAACGGGAGCTGACCGTCGACGGTGACACGAGGCGCCTCGGGCGCGGGCAGGCGATGGTGCTGGCGCCTCTGGTCCCGCATTCGGCCAAAGCCGTATCGGCCTGCTACCTCATCGATGTCTTTCATCCAGTGCGGGAGGATATGCGCGCTATGGCTCAGGGACTTCCCGGTAAGGGCCGTTGATCGCCCCGATCACCGGGACGGGGGAACAAATCGGTCACGACCCTGATGAAGGTCAAGATTTTCTTTGCCGAGTGATTTGACTTACGGCTATATTGTCCAAGTTCAGGTTTATCGGGGGGTGCTATGGAATATTCGTACTATTTCGACGAAGCCAAACGGCTGATTCACATCAAAAAGACGGGGACCGTCACGCCGGATGAGGAAATAGCCTTTATCAAGACGGTCATGGCCGATCCCAAGTTCCGCAAGGGGATGAGTTCGATTTCCGATCTGACCGATGCCTCCTACGACTGGAGCCTTCAGGATGTCGATCGATTCCGGGCCTTTGTCTATTCCATCGCCGACGCCGCCGGCCCGTGCAAATGGGCGCTCGTCGCCAACGGCGGGATCACCCAGGCCGCGGCCAGGATGTTTATCGTCCTGTACGACATCCATAGCGATAAAATCCGGATAAAACTCTTCAGCAACAAATTCGATGCGGTTAAGTGGGTGCAGAAAGCCGGCGAATAAACCGCATTCGCTCGGATATCGCCGGCTGCCCGACCGGCAAGCCATTGGCTCCGTATGAACACGAACACCGTAAACGGCCCGGCGGAGGCTTC
The DNA here is from genome assembly GCA_028700875.1 of Candidatus Zixiibacteriota bacterium. Taxonomy (GTDB): domain Bacteria; phylum Zixibacteria; class MSB-5A5; order GN15; family JAAZOE01; genus JAAZOE01. The sequence continues at coordinate 2,548 of JAQVRW010000223.1, forward strand.
CCTCCACCGGGCATCATCGTAACCAATCCATTATCGTTGAATCGTCGTTTTCTTCGACGTATCGCGCACCCTGCTCTTGATCACCTGCGCCAGGCGCTGTACCCCCTCCACGATCTTTTCTTCGGTCGGGTACGAGTAGTTCAGCCGCATGGCGTTGTGCCCGGAACCATCGGCGAAAAATCCGGTGCCGACCACATAGACGACTTTCAACTTCACCGCTTCCGTGATCATCTCCGCCGTGTCCATGTATTCCGGCAATCTCACCCACAAAAACATGCCGCCATCCGGTTTGGACCAGCTCAACCCCTCGATTGCCGGCATGTACTTCTCCAGCGCGTTCAGCATCACTTCGGCTTTGCGAATATACAGATTCTTGCTGATCTCGATCTGCCGTTCGATATGTCCGTCCTGTATAAGAAAACCGGTCAGAATCGAGGTGTAGGCCGAGGTGCATAAATCCGTCATCTGTTTGGCCATGACTATCTTGTCGAGCACCTCCGCAGGGCCGGTCATCCAGCCGAGCCGGAATCCCGGGCAAAACATCTTCGACAGCGTCTTCATCAGCAGGACCCGCCCCTCGGTATCCATCGCGTAGAGCGACGGCAGCATCTCGCCCCGGAACCGCAGTTCGCGGTACGGGCTGTCTTCGGCAATCAGCAGGTCGTATCGTGAGGCGATTTCCAGTACCCGCTTCCGCCGTTCCATCGACAGAGTTACTCCCGCGGGATTCTGGAAATCGGGAATGAGATATATGAATTTCGGCTTGCGACCCTGCCGCTGAAGGCGGACGATAGTCTTCTCCAGTTCCTCCGGGATAATCCCGTCGTCATCCATTTCCACCCCGCAAAAATCGGCCCCAAAAGCCCGGAACGCCTGGATGGTGCCGAGGTAGGTCGGCCGCTCGACGATCACTGGATCGCCGGGATCGATGAATATCTTGCCGAGGAGATCGAGCGCCTGCTGCGAAGAGGAGACGACTATTATATCCTCCGGTTTGGCGATATCCCCCTGCCGTTGCATGAACGCGGACAGCTGCTCTCTCAGGAACGGCTCCCCTTCCGTGGGGCTGTATTGAAGCGCACGCCGGCCTTGTTCCTTGATCACCCGCTGCGAGGCCGCCTCGACAGCCTGGTATGGAAAAATCGCCGGATCGGGTAGTCCCCCGGCAAAAGATATCGTATCGGGATGAAGCGTTACCTTCAACAATTCACGGATTTCGGAACGACGAAGCCGTCCCGCCAGCGATGAGAACTTGAGTGTGGCCATGTATTGCCTCCAGTGCCGTAAATACCAAATTTCGCTTTGAACTTATTTTGTCTTGACACGTATATATAATACATATATTGATACAGAAGTGTTGCAACAATGTTGTCACTATGACAATAAAGTCCGGCAACGCGACGGCGATCAGAGGCTTGGATATATCGCGCTGATATATAAGGAGTTAGGCTATGGACCAGACATGGAAACCGTCACTCCAAAAAGAAGGTAAGCCGCTATATATCGCCCTGGTTCGAGCCTTATCCGACGATATCGAAAAAGGACGCCTCCCCAGGGGATTTCGTCTGCCCACCCAGCGCGAACTGGCCGACCAGCTGAAAATCGCCGTCGGGACCGTCACCCGCGCCTATGATGAGGCGGAACGAAAAGGACTGGTCTATGGCGACGGCCGCCGAGGGACATTTGTCGGGCAGCTGCCGACCCCCAAAAGCTTTTTGGCCTCGTTGGCCAAACCGGTCACCCTCGGAATCGACTTCCGCCAGAATCATCCGGCCCACTGGCTCGATCCCGATCTGGCCGCGGCCCTGCAACAGATCGCCCGGCAACCCGATTGCCAAGAGCTTTTGCTCTATCCCCCGCCGTCCGGCTTGATGGCCCATCGCCTGGCCGGGACGCGATGGCTGGAATCGCTGGGTCTCAAAATCGATCCGGAAAATGTCTTCGTCAGCGGCGGCGCTCAGCATGCTTTGCTGGTCGTCTGCGCGGCCGAGGCCCATGCCGGTGACATCATCGCCTCGGAGGAATACTCCTTTCCCGGAGTCAAGACCGTCGCCGACATGCTGGGGCTTCAGCAGGCGGGCGTGGCCATGGACGAGGACGGGATCATCCCGGAGGCATTGGAGGAGCTTTGTCTCCGCCGGGACATCCGCTTGCTGTACCTCAATCCCTCGCTTCAGAACCCGACCAACTACATCATGCCGCTGGAACGGCGGCGGCAAATCGCGGCTATCGCCGAGAAGCACAACGTCTGCGTGATCGAAGACGAGATTCTGTCGCCGCTGTTGGATGAACGGCCCGGTTTCATCTCCGGCCTCATCCCGGATCGATCGTATTTCATCATCTCATCCTCCAAATCGGTCGCCGCCGGTCTGCGGGTCGGCTACATCACGGCCCCGGCGCAGGCGCGGCAGAAACTGGCCGATGTCCTGCAGGGATCGGTGCTGGCTCTTCCCCCCCTCATGGCCGAGATTTTCTCGCTCTGGCTGGACGACGGCACGGTCGAGAAGACGATTGCCGCCCGTAAGCGCGAACTGGCTTGGGGCCAGACGACCGCCTGCGAGATTCTCCGTGGATATCAGGTTCGGTCGCAACCGACGGGGTATCATCTCTGGTTGACTCTGCCTGATCCATGGACCGGCCTCGAGTTCACCATGGAGGCGCAGATGCGGGGTGTAGCGGTTGCCCCGGCGGAGATATTCGCGGTCGACCGTAAAGCCGCGGTGAATGCGGTCCGCATATCGATCGGCGCGGTCCCCAGTCGGGAGCATTTGAAGACCGGCTTGACGATCATCGCCGACATTCTCTCCGGCTCTCGCCGCCAGGACACCGTGCGGGTATAGGTCTTGTTGGTCAGGAGTCCGCCGCCGCG
>JAQVRW010000224.1 GCA_028700875.1 Candidatus Zixiibacteriota bacterium
GCTGGGTCATTGGTAAAACACATATATGAGTGCGATGGAAGAAACCCGCTTAACGTGTCGGTGACATCAAGGTTGAGATCGACAATCAATGATCTTGTCGTTGCTGCACCGTTTCTTACAAGAATCTGACCGGTCGGCGAGATTGTATCTTTGTTGACCCCGTGTTCATACCAGACTGACCACAAGGCCTGATTTTCGCCATACGAAGGCGGCAGGAACCAATGATTCCAAAACTGATCCATATTGTCGGGATGTTGGCCGCCGAAGTCCTTTGCAAGCAGGCAACCTATCATATAGTCCAGCCCGTCATCCATCAAGTCGGCCACGCCGTCCGAATCGCCATGACCGGGTGTACCACTCCAATGGCCGTAGTCGTCCGCGCTGTTGTCGTAGATATCCCATAGTATCCCGGCTACCGTTCCCTCACAATCAAGACCATAATCGTTGGCGGAACCGTACGTTGAGTCGCCCTTTTTCCACTCACCGTTTTCGATGTTCTTGTTCAAGTACCCGGTGAAGTTTGACCAGGTATTCCGGATGATCATATCATTCGGCACGTATGCAGACCAAAAGTGGGCAAAACCGTCACACCCCGCGAAATCGACGGTAATCCGATTAAGCCAGTTATGCTCCAAGCCTTGAATGGTGTTGTCAAGAAAGCTGTATTCATAAGCCAACTTGTGTCCATACTCATGCAGCATGATATCCCCGTCAAAGATATCAGGTTGCCCCGCAGCGGGGTTGTCCTGCGTATTGACCCGGATCCAATTGCCTCCTCCATCATATGCCGTTGGCAAGGTGCTATGGAAATACACATTGACGGGCGATGGATTGGTTTTATAGGAGACCAGATTGACCCAGGCGTTATACCCATCCAGAATCCGGTCGATGACATAGAGTCGCCTGCTCGCCTCGTCATATGACACCAAATTCATGTTAAGGTCTTGGCTTATGTCATAATAGGGTGCGGAATTGACAGTATAGACAGGTCCAATGGGCGAGGTATTTGATGACATTCGGGCAGCCCGGTTTTCTGCACGGACGACTACATACGGGTCCAAGTTACCCCATTCCTCGGTGTCATAGTTCTTTATGTTACCGAAATCAAAATCGCCGTTGTTGTCGGTTGTATCTGTCGAAGAGATTTTGACATCATCGGTGTACATATTATCGTCCCACAATTCGACAGGCACATTCCTTGCAGGTTCCAACGCTCCGCCCTGGCCCAAATCCCGATAGCGTAGTGTTCCTTCAATATGGACTTGGCTTGAATCCCAGAAAAACCGAAGAGAATCTGCGTTATTTGTCTCTGAAGATTCTTCCACCTCGTTATCAGAGTCGGCAACCAGTTTTAGCCAATGCCAACCATAAGGCACGCACTCGGAGAAATCTTCCGAACCTACAAAGCCCCCAGCTGGCAGCAAATCAGCGCTTCGAAAATCGCCGAGAAGGTTGTTGTCAACGTAAAGGGCGATTGAGAATGGTTCCGCCGGCACCGGCCCGATATTGCGGACGCTAAAGTCAAAATAGGTGTATTTGTCGGCCCAAAGCTCCGAAGTGTAGTTTGTTGATGGTTTATCGTCCGGCACGACACACCCCGGCCAACCGGTGAAAGCAAGGGGCTTCAGGTGGGCAAGCGCGTATCATACACATAGAGGCGAAAATCGTCGATAAAAGCGCCCCTATACGTATTGAGATTGTTGCTGAAGAAGAAGAACGCCAGATAAAACTCGCTATGCCCGGCCAGGTTTATTTCGTAGTATTGGTCATAGCACCAACCCCATGAATTGCCATAGTAATAATCAGACGCCCGCGCCCAGGATGACCCGTCGAAAGAATAGTACAACGCACAGGCGTCATAAAGACCGCCGGGATTGGTGCTGTCCTCGATTATATGCCAGATGTCAAACTCAACCGCAATCCAGTCTTCCGAAAAACCGGCGTATTGGCTATATAGCGGCGAGGTCATATAGTTGTCGTATTGGTCATACACAGGTTTTTGACCGATCCGCGAGCACCAAACCGAGTGGGAACCGTAGCTGGCTTCACCCCAGGCTGCGCTGGTGGAAATCGTATCCCAATAATCCAGTCCGCCGTCGGATTCGAAATCTGTAGAACCCCAGTATGGATAGAGCCCCGACTCAAAGGATTCCTCATACCTCAGAACCCATTGCCCCATCTTTGATTCCAGCCCGTTTGCGCCGTCGCCATCCTTTTGTGAACTATCCTTTTGGCCCGGGGTCTGATCGATTCCTTTCGGGGCCGGATGCGGGCCTCGCGGCGGGCGGGCCGAGGTGATGGAAATACCGCGATTATGGACATCATTTGCCTGCGCGTGGGTGAGTTTCACTCGGTAATACCCGGCGGTATCGCAGGGGATCAACTCTGTTGCCAGCGTCCGCACATAGTTGTAATCCTCCGGCTTGCGCAGGTCAACGATCAGCTCGCGCTTCTTGTCGCGCTCCTTCTCAATATCCTTTTGTGCCGCTTCCTTTAAGCCGTCAATAGTGCTCCACCCGGCCGAATCGACCACCTTTGAGTTGATATTGGGCTGGGGGAGTACGGTTTTCCCAGCGAGCGTATCGACCTTCCCTTCCGGTTTCATGATTATGCTTGAATCAGTGCCGGCGGCCGAAACCGGCATTAATACCTTCAAAGTAGAATCCTGGGGCGGCCGTTTCCACGGCGGGATTTCGGAACCGGGCACCCGATGCATGCCGCCCCCCATTTCATAGAAAGTGGTTTGTAACTCCTTGGGTTGTGGCGGTTGCGGCCAACTGTGATAAATCTCCATGGTATCACCGGTGGTCACGAAATACTGAGCGTCGGCATTATGCCAAATATCGACTTTTATCCCGCTTGTATCGTTGGGCGGGACCACCACATCCAGGTTGAACGATATGGTGTCTTTGCCCTCAGTCGGGATATCCCAACCGATGGGCCCGGAATATTCAAGCCTGCCGTAAGTCGTTACCTTGACAGTAACTTGCTTAATCGGCACGCGCAAGATAATGAGGTACTCCAAGGTCAACGGTCCCGGCCCCGTGGGGGGCGAAACCGGTGCAAGACTGGTACTCACGGCTAGCTCATCCGGCGTACACCATGCCGCTTCGGCGGCGCATGTCAATACCCCCACAAGAATCGCAACAACAAGAACACATCGTTTGGTCTGCATAATTTTCTCCTTTCTATTAGACAGACCTAGTCATTTACCGTCAAAAGACGGTAGTCTTCCATTTCGTTGCAAGCTTCTCGACTCTCTTTCGCAGGTACAAGTAACCGAGATGGGAGCCCGGTCACTACGACCAAATCATAAGGAATCCCCACTCCCCTTGTCAAGCACTATTTCTACAATTGTGACGGATTTGGATTGGTTTTGTGCAAAAGGACATCCTTGAGAGTACGGGCGCCCACGTATGGTTTGGCGCGGTGTGATGCGATGATCGAAAATTGATGAAAAGATTATTGAAGTTATGTCGTTGGGGAAAAGGAGTCGATGCGGGCTACTGCTTACCTCTCGGTGCAGGATGGGGACCAGGGACGGGACGAGAGGAGAAGATGGAAATTCCGCGCTTGTGGATTTCATTTGCTTGCGCACGCGTCAGTTTCACCCGAAAATACCCGGTTGTGTCGCAGGGGATCAACTCTGTCGCCAGCGTTTGCATGTAGTTGTAATCTTCCGGCTTACGCAGGTCAACGATCAGCTCGCGTTTCTTGTTGCTCTCTTTCTCCATATCTTTTTGTGCCGCTTCCCTTAGGCCGTCGATCGTGCTCCATCCCGCCGAATCGACCACCTTCGGTCCGGAATAACGCGGCAGCTTCCCTCCGCCCCCGTCTAGCCCGTTTGTCGAATCCGCCGCTTTCGGGTTTACCCTGGGGTCCCTCCAACCCGCCGAATCCGGAGTCATGATCTTAATCACCGGTTTTTGCGGCGGCCGTTTCCATGGGGGGACTTCGGAACCGGGCACCCGATGCATGCCGCCCCCCATTTCCTGGAAAATGGTTTGTAACTCCTTGGGTTGTGGCGGTTGCGGCCAACTGTGATAGATCTCCATCGTGTCGCCCGTGGTGACGAAGTACTGAGCGTCGGCATTAAAACCAATGCCGACCTTTATCCCGCTCGTGTCATTGGGGGGAACGACCACAACCAACTCATACATAACAGAGTCCGCCCCCTCCTTTCGCACGGTCCAAGCCATGGGCCCGGAATAGGTTAGCTTCCCGAACGTCTCGACTTTAACAACGATGCTGTCAAAAGTAAAATCCAGTCTCAACCGAAGGTCCAAAGTCATTGGCCCGGGACCGGTTGGATTGTCTTTTGGCTGCAGCAAGACACCACATGAAATCATATCGGGCGTACACCATGCTCGGTCGGCGGCGCATGTCAATAGCCCCATCAAGACCGCAATAAAAAGAACAAATCGCCTGGTCTGCATAGGTTTTCTCCTTTCTAAGACAGACCTCACCGTTTACCGTCTTGTGACGGCGTTTAACCAAACATTCCATTTCATCACTTCCTTTCGCATGTACAAACACCCGGGCGGGGCTCCCGGTGATGGTATACAAAACATATCCAACCCCCTATTCCTTGTCAAGTAGATTCTCTACAATTGTGACGGATTTGGATTGATTTTGTGTAAACGTGATGCGGGTTTAATAAATCAACACCACTTTGATGGTGATTACGAAGCCGCCCCCTTTATCAGATGAAACCATCGCATTCTATACGTCTGGGTGTTGGGTATTGGTCTGTTATGCTGAGCGAAGAGAAGCATCTCGTCGCGTCACAAACTGAGACCCTTCGCTTCGTTCAGGGTGACAGGCCAACCCGGTGGCATACCATTCATGGTGGGAAAGCGCGTGCAACAACGGCATTACGTTGGTATGACGAAATGACCAAAAACATTAAAAATGACAAACCGAAACCATTTCCCGGCAATTCTATCCGCCTCATGCGCTTGCAAGGGAATTTTACGGTTTTTCGTTCGCCAATCAGTAGAAGAATGCTAGTGATTTCGATGTTTGTGGTAGTAGGTCGGGTTTGGAATCCCGGCCTACATTTGCGGGAGTTTGCCCCCGCTCATGACCGTGATGATCATATAAATCATCCCGCCGATCACGCCGCCGATATTGGCCAGCATATGCACGCCGATCGCGGGGACGAGACTTCCCGTCCTGGCCCGTTGATGTCCGGCCAGGAGTCCCACCGAGAAGGTAAACAGCAGGATGATCACGATCGTTTTCGGGTCGGCGCCGCTTATCAGCAGGCTCAGATGCATCAGCGCGAAGAACGCCGCGCTGACAAACGCGGCGGTTTCGATTCGGAAAAACAGAAACCGGAACGATCCCGGCATCACCGGAGCCAGGTGCCCCTGAATAAAACCGCGCGTGAA
>JAQVRW010000008.1 GCA_028700875.1 Candidatus Zixiibacteriota bacterium
GAAATTATGAAATGTTGATGGTTCTCAACAGTCGTCGCCCGTTTACCGAAACCGTCGCCGGGTGCCGGAAGGTCATGACCAGAATCGAGCAGACGGCCCGGATGAAATTTACCGGGCTGATCTCCAACAGCCATATGATCCAGGAAACCACCCCGGATCTGCTGCAGGAGGGTTATCAACTGGCCCAGGCGGTCGGTCGCGACGCCGGGCTGCCCCTCTTTTTCATCAGCGCCCAGTGGGAGGTTTTGAAAGAAATGGACCTGTTGCAGTTTGACTGCCCAATTCTTCCTCTGACCCGGTCGATGTTGAAGCCGTGGGAAAGAAAAAGCGGGCCCGTCGGGCTTTAGATAGAAGAGGATGTCTTCATGCCTGGTGTACGAATAGACAAGAATTACTGCAAGGGATGCGAGCTGTGCATCAAAGCCTGTCCCATGCAGATTCTGGGCATGTCCAAAGAGATCAATCTCAAAGGATATTTTTTCGCCCAGTTAAAAGAGCCGACCAAATGTATCGGCTGTCGTATCTGCGCCATTGTTTGTCCCGACGTGGCGATTACCGTTCTGACTCACGGGACGCAATTTGCCTTGTTTGAGTACTAGGGGAGAATAGCAATGGCCAAGAAATTGATGAAAGGGAACGAGGCGATAGGCGAGGCGGCTATTGCCGCCGGCGCCATCAACTATTTCGCCTACCCGATCACCCCCCAGAGCGAGGTGGCCGAATATATGACCTGGCGGCTTCCGGAAGTCGGCGGGGTATTCGTCCAGGCCGAATCCGAGGTGGCCGTGGGAAACATGCTGCTGGGCGCCGCATCAACCGGGAAACGGGTATTCACGACGTCCTCCAGTCCGGGCATCAGCCTGATGATGGAAGCGATCTCATACATGGCCGGCGATCATCTGCCGGTCGTGATTGTCAATATCACCCGGGGAGGGCCCGGTCTGGGCGGCATCCTTCCGGCGCAGTCCGATTATTTCCAGGCCGTCAAGGCCGGAGGCCATGGCGACTACCATTCCATCGTCCTGGCGCCGGCATCGGTGCAGGAGGCGGTTGACCTGATGATCCTGGCCTTCGATCTGGCCGATACTTATCGCACGCCGGTGATCGTCATGGGCGACGGGATGATCGGGCAGATGATGGAATCGGTGGAGTTTCCGGAAAAATACCACGATCCGGTCAACCCGGAAACCAAAGATTGGCCGTTGACCGGCGCCAAAGGCCGCAAGCCGCGGGTCATCAAATCGCTGTTTCTGGATCCGAAACTTCTCGAAAAGAACAGTTTCGACCTGGCCGCAAAATACGCCGTCATCAAGGCGAAGGAAGTTCGGCATGAACTATACAAGGTCTCAAACAAGAACCGCATCCTGATCACGGCTTACGGCACCATGGCCCGTATTTGCCAGACGGCCATCGACGAACTGGAAGAAGAAGGCATCAGCGCCGGCCTGTTTCGCCCCATCACTTTGTACCCGTTTCCGGAAAAGGAAATCTATCAGGAGGCGGCCAAGAAGAATATCGAGGCTATCCTGACGGTCGAGATGAGCATGGGCCAAATGATCGAAGATGTCGAGCGGTTTATCAAGGGAACCAAACCGATCGAATTCTACGGAAGGACCGGCGGCATCGTCCCGACTCCGAATGAGGTCAAAGACAAGGTGCGGCAGATGCTGGGCGCCGGCAAATGAGTATTGCGGAATAACGAGGGTATTATGCTAATAGACAATGATGTCATCTTCAGCCGCACGAAGGGCCTGACCGAAAACATCACACATTACTGCCCGGGATGCACGCACGGCGTGATTCACCGCCTGGTGAGTGAGGTGTTGGTGGAACTCGGTGTGCAAGATCGGACGGTCGGGGTGGCGCCGGTTGGATGTTCGGTGCTGGCCTATAATTATTACGCCGTCGATTTCGTCGAAGCCGCCCATGGACGCGCTCCCGCGACCGCCACCGGATTCAAGCGGGTCAGACCGGATATGGTCGTGTTTACGTATCAAGGCGACGGCGACATGGCCTCCATCGGTATGGGCGAAATCGTCCATGCCGCTAACCGTGGCGAAAAGTTTACGACCATCTTCGTCAATAACGCCATTTACGGCATGACCGGCGGCCAGATGGCTCCCACGACTCTGCCCGGTCATAAGACGACGACCTGTCCTCAGGGGCGAGATGTCACGGTGGTCGGATACCCCATCCGTATGGTCGAACTTCTATCCGGCCTGCGGACGCCGGCGTATCTCGCCCGCGTCTCCGTGCACTCGCCGATGCATATCGTCGCCGCGAAGAAGGCCATTCGCAGGGCGTTTCAGTTGCAGTTGGAAGGACGCTGCTTCTCGTTGGTTGAGGTGCTGTCGACCTGTCCTACCAACTGGGGGATCACCCCGACGGCCGCGACAAAATGGCTGGCCGATAACATGATCGATTACTATCCTCTCGGGATATACAAAGACCCGGATCAGGAGGTGGGCTGAGATGGCGAAGCAGGTTGAAGTGGTCATGGCCGGTTTCGGCGGACAGGGGGTCATGACCGCCGGTCAGCTTCTGGCCTATGCTGGCATGGACGAAGGGAAACAGGTCGTCTGGATTCCCTCCTATGGTCCCGAAATGCGGGGCGGCACGGCCAACTGCACGGTGGTGATTTCCGATGCCCGCATCGGTTCCCCCATTATCAACAATCCTCTCTCGGCTTGCATATTCAACCGGCCTTCCCTCGACAAATTCGGGGCGTTGATTCGGACCGGCGGCCTGTTGTTGATCAACAGCTCGCTCATCGATGTCGTTTCCGGCCGTTCCGATATCACCGAGATTCTGGTTCCGGCCAATGACATCGCCATCAAGGTGGGCAGCCCGAAGGTGGCCAACATGGTCATGCTGGCCGCTTATGTGGCCGCCACGGAGATCGTGTCCTTCGATACCTTGAACCGGATGCTGGAACTGAAAATGGGAAAGAAGAAAGACCTGCTGGCGATCAACTACCGCGCGTTCGAAGAAGGGCGCAAGCTGACCGGTAAGGTCATCACGACGAGGTGACACGATGGCGCATGACTTGGCCAAGATACAGGAAATCATCAACCGCAGCCCGCAAAGCCCCGGCTCGCTGATAGCGGTTCTTCAGGATATACAGCGGGAGTTCCATTACCTCCCGTGCGAGGCACTCGAAGCGACGGCCTCGTCGCTCAACGTTCCGCTGAGTAAGGTATTCAGCGTTTCCACGTTTTACAACGCCTTCAGCCTGAACCCCCGCGGCGAACGAATCATCCGCATCTGCCAGGGGACGGCCTGCCATATCAAGGGAGCCGACCTGATCCAGGAACAACTCGTGGCCGGTCTGGGCCTCAAACCGGGAGAGACCTCGCCGGATATGAAATACACGCTGGAAGTGGTCAATTGTCTGGGGGTGTGCGCCATGGCGCCGGTTGTCGTCGTGAACGACAAAATCCACGGCGGCGTTCGTTGTGACAAAGCGCTGAAACTGGTGAAGAAGGACTGACATGCGTATCGATTCCATAGAGAAGCTGGATAAATGGCGGAAGGAATGCCGCCGGACGTTCGAAGCGCCCAAGCGCAAGGTGATCGTCTGCTTGGGCGAGGGATGTCTGGCCAACGGCTCGGAAGAGGTCTTCAACGAGTTCAAGAAGCTGGTGGCCGAAAAGAAGATTCCAGATGTCACCGTCGAGTCGGTGGCCAAGACAGGCTGTCACGGCTTCTGCGCGCTCGGGCCGCTAGTGATCATCGAACCCGACGGCACCTTCTATACCAAGGTGAGCAAAGGGGACGTCGCCAAGATTGTGGACAAGACCCTGATCGGCCATGAAATCATCGACAAATTGCTCTACACGGATGCGAAAACTGCCGAAAAGGTCGCCAATTACGAGAAGATACCGTTCTACGCCCGCCAGCAACGTATCTCGTTGCGCCATTGCGGCACGATCGACCCGCACAAGATCACCGATTATATCGCCGTGGGCGGGTATGCCGCGCTGGGTAAAGCCCTGACCACCATGACGCCCCAGCAGGTGATCGACGAAATTACCAAGTCCGGTCTGCGCGGCCGGGGCGGCGCCGGATTTCCCACAGGAAAGAAATGGGCCACGTGCGCCAAGGCGCCAGCCGACGTCCACTATGTCATCTGCAACGGCGACGAAGGCGACCCCGGAGCGTTTTCCGATCGTACCACCATGGGCAGCGATCCGCATTCGGTGCTGGAGGGGATGATCATCTGCGCCTATGCCGTCGGATCGCACCAGGGATACATTTACGTCCGCGAGGAATATCCCCTGGCGGTGGTGACCCTGCAGAAGGCGATCGACGAAGCCAAGCAGCACGGATTGTTGGGTGAGCATATCCTCGGCACAGAGTTGTCCTTCGACATAAAGATCAGCCGGGGCGGCGGTGCCTTCGTCTGCGGCGAATCATCGGCGCTAATGAGATCGGTCGCCGGCGAAGTTGGCGAGCCGCGGGCCAAGTATATCCGTTCTGTGATCAAGGGGTTGCATGACCAGCCGACCGTCCTCAACAACGTTGAAACCTACGCCACCGTGCCTGCGATCGTCGAGCGCGGCGCCGACTGGTTCGCTGGCATCGGGACGAAGAAAAGCACCGGCACCAAGGTCTTTTCGCTGGCCGGCAAAATCAAGAATACCGGTCTGGTGGAAGTCCCCATGGGGATCACCTTGCGCGAAATCATCTTCGATATCGGCGGCGGGGTGCCCGATGGCCGGAAATTCAAGGCGGTCCAAACCGGCGGTCCTTCAGGCGGGTGTTTGCCCGAGGGCAAAATCGATCTGCCCGTGGATTTCGACAGCCTGACCGAGGCCGGATCGATGATGGGATCAGGCGGCATGGTCATCATGGACGACCGGACTTGCATGGTCGAGGTCGCCCGGTATTTCCTGTCGTTTCTGGTGTCCGAATCTTGCGGCAAGTGCGTTCCCTGCCGCGAAGGCTTGTACCAGCTCCGCGAGCTGTGCGCCAAGGTGTGCGACGGCGAGGCGACCGAAGAAGACCTGGCCCTGATGGAACGGCTGGCCAAGACCATCAAGGTTGGCTCTCTCTGCGGCCTGGGTCAATCCGGCCCCAACCCGTTTCTGAGCACCCTGCTCTATTTCCGGGATGAGTATCTGGCGCATATCCGCGACAAGAAATGTCCCGGCGGCGTCTGCCGCAAGCTCATTACCTATGCGATCACCGATGCGTGCACCGGATGTATGGCCTGCATCAGCGTCTGCCCGGTTCACGCCATCACCGGTGAGCGCAAGAAAAAACATGTCCTCGACAAAAACATATGCGATCGGTGCGGGTCGTGCTATGCCGTCTGCAAGTTCGACGCCATAGAAATCAGTTGAATGGGATGAGATGATATGGTACAGATGACCATAAACGGCAAAGTGGTCAAGGCTCCGGACGGGGAGATGCTCCTGACGGTTATCCGCCGCCAGGGGATCGACGTCCCCGCCCTGTGCGACCACGCGGCCGTGGAACCGTGCGGCTCCTGCCGCATGTGCCTGGTGGAGATTACCCGCGAGGATTGGAACGGCTGGAAGAAATATGTCACCTCCTGCCTGTATCCTTCCGAAAACGGGTTGATCGTCTCCACGCATACGCCGGAGCTTCAGGAAATCCGCCGGAACATCATGGACCTCTATTTGGCGCGTTGCCCGGGCTCCGAACTGGTCCAGAAGATGGCCGAGGAGTACGGACTTACCCGGACCAGTTACAAGACCATCCCCGAAGGAGACAACTGCATCATGTGTTATGCCTGCACTCGCATCTGCGAGGTGTTGGGACGCAACGCCATCTCGGCCGTCCATCGCGGGCATGCCAAAGTCATCTCCGGGCCGTTCGACGATCCGCCGCCGGATTGCATCGGCTGCCTCAGTTGCGCCAATATCTGTCCCACCGACGTCATCGAATGGCATGACCAGGATGGGACGCGGGCGATCTGGGGCCGTACGTTCGATCTGATCTCCTGCCGTCAATGCGGCAAGGGCATCATTACGCGCGATTTCGCCGAGTACCTCAAGGAAAAGCGGCAGATTCCGGCCGATTATTTCGAAATCTGCGACGACTGCAAACGGGTGGAACTGGCCCGGAAGATGGGCGGTCTGGTTGACCTGGCCAAGGAGGTGGCGTCATGACATACCGATACACCGTTAATCCCTCCCGATGCACCGGGTGCCGGACCTGCGAACTGGCTTGCGCCTTCACCCATACCCAGGAACAAAAGCCGGGCCGGAGCCGAATCTACCCCATTGCCTATGGTCCGGACCGGTTTGTCCCCGTCACCTGTCTGCAATGCGATGACGCCTCGTGCGTCAAATCCTGCCTGTTCGACGCCCTGAAACGGAACGAAACCACCGGGGCGATAGAGCTGGACAAAGACCGGTGCGTCAACTGCCGGGCGTGCGTGGCGGCCTGTCCTTTCGGGTGCGCCCTGGTCGATGACGTTCATGATCAAGTCGTCAAATGCGACCTGTGTGGCGGCAGTCCCGCCTGTGCGCGGTTTTGCCCCACCAAGGCGCTTGAATATAAACGAATTGCCTGAGGCCTTTCGCCTCTCCTTGCCTGACCGACCCGCGACGGGTGGTCGCTACTGCGAAATCGAAGCCGGTTGGTCGCCAGCCGGCTTTTTTAAACCGCCGAAGGAGAGGTTGACTGGCAGAAACGATTTGCATACCTTTTGGTTTGGACGATAGTAAGGCTTTTGATTCAAAAACGGGAGGAACTACCGTGACGGCGAGATGGATAAATGGCAATCGCACTTCATGCGGACGCATCACCGTTACAGTCATCGTCTGCATCCTGGGGGGACTTTTGGTTTTGGCCGCCTGCGGCAAGAAGGAAGCGGAAATCGATCCCGCCAAATATGCTGAATGGAAGCTTTATTCTTACGGGCATTTCAATATCCACTATGATCCCCGATCCTCATGGGGACCGAAAATGGCCGATCTGGCCAGGGGTTACGAACGCTTCCTGACCGAAATCTGCGGGATCCTGGAAATGCCCGTGCCCGAAGACAAGATCGAGCTTTACGTTTATGTTCCCGGACCGGATGGGAAAGAGATCACCGGCCGCACTCTGCCTTTTTCGACCGCCAATACCATCCATTGGGACGCCCTGTATCCCTACGGGTATCAATTGACCAAGTTTCTCCTGGCCAAGAAGGGAATCGAGCCGGGGAACTTCCAGGTCATGAACGAAGGCGTCCCGCATCTGCTCGACTTCTCCGGGATAAACTACCACGACAAAACCAACCGCCTGGTCAACTCGGGGAAATTCGTTCCTCTGTCGGAATTGGGTGACAACAACCGCTTCGATTCGCTGGCGTTTCCCGTCAAACGGTCCGAGTCGGCCTCGTTGTGCGGTTTCATCATGTACAACTATGGCCTGGAGCGGTTGTTCATGCTCTGGAAATCCTCGGTCGGATGGCAGCGCTCCATTGAGACGATCTTCCAGTCGCCGATAGACGAATTTGAAAAGAAATGGCTCGAATTTGCCCGAGCCAACACCACGTCCCCGGAAGGGACGATGGATAACGATACCGTACAGGATTTAAGGATGTTAATACAATGAGTGACGAAAAGTGGAATACCGCGATCACCGATATCGCCCCCGGCAAGATAAGCGTCCGCGGGTATGATATCGCTGAGATGATGGAAAAGTTGTCGTTTGCGCAGGCCGTCTATCTTATCCTGCGCGGCGAATTACCGGATCCCAAAGAAGCCCGGATGATGGAGGCCATTCTGGTTTCCTCCATCGACCACGGCGCCACGCCGCCGTCGGTACTGGGCACCCGCACGGTCGCCTCCGGGGGAAACCCGCTCAACGCGGCCGTGGCTGGCGGCGTCCTGGTTATCGGCGACAGCCATGGCGGGGCCATCGAGCAGTCGGCCCGGATCATGCAGGAGTGGGCCAAAAAAGATGAGACCCCGGCGGCATTGGCCACCGCGCTGGTAGCCGAGGTGAAGGCGAGCAAGAAACGGTTGCCCGGCTTCGGCCACAGGTTGCATACGACCGACCCCCGCACCGTGAAGTTATTCGAGATCGCCGCCTCGCTGAAGTTTTCCGGACGGCATACCGAACTGGCCAAGGCTATCGAGGCGGAACTGGAACGCACCGGCGGGAAGAAACTCCCGATCAATGTCGACGGCGCCATTGCCGCCGTTATCTCCGACATGGGTTTCGACTGGCGTCTGGGCAAGGGTTTCTTCATCATCTCCCGTGTGCCCGGCTTGATCGCCCATGCTTACGAGGAAATGACCACGCAGAAGCCGATGCGGAAGCTGGGCAACACCGATTTTACGTATACCGGCCCGCCGTCCCGGCATATTTAGGACGCGATTCGGGGAGCATTAAGCATCGATGGGTGGATTGCGGGAATCAACAGGCATGATTGTGCATCAGGGTCGGCGCTGGCCGACCCTGATAGCCTCGATTGCACGGATTCTCATTCTCGGCGGCCTTAGCCTGATTGCCGTTATCATTATTTCCTGTGGCCCGCCGAAATTCGTCACCGTTACCCCGCCTCCCTCGCAACCGACGGAAGAATCACAACCGTGCATCCCTCGCAACCTGACCCTCGACAGCACGGCCAGCAGGTATGCTTTGATCGCCTGGGATCCCGGTTGCCCGCAGGAACGGATCATGCGGGGGTTCAACATCTATGTCTTGACTTCGCCTTTGGCGGCCCGTTATCCCGACACCATTCTTCCGTCATCGATTCAATCCTTCAACAAGGATATATATCCCGGCGACACCCTCGGCAACCCGCAGCGGGAAACCTACGTTTTGGAAAACATCCCCAATGCCGTGCGGCAGTATGTCCATGTCCGGGTGGTTTATATCGATGGCAGCCTTTCTCGGCCGTCCAATGAAATCGAGGTCATCTGTTATCAACAAGGAAGAGTCGAACTGGCGGCCTCGTTCTCCGGTTCGCGCGATGGTTTCATCTTCCGAAAAGATGCCTATTGCCGAACCGATGATCTGGATAACGATATCTATTTCTATTCCAAAAACGGTGATGACTTCCTTTGCTCGCCATCACGACTCGGCCAGGTGAGCCGTGACAGCAAGCTCTATCCTTCCGGGGAGGGGCAACCTCCCGCTGCTCTCGGCTGGCCATCGGGGCAACTGACCGACCGGGTGCAAGTACGGCCGGACCAGAATCTGGTCATCGAAACGGCCGATGGCGATATTGTTGGGATTCGGGTACGGAAAATCGATACTTCCGGCTCCGCGCGGGAATTGATTTTCGAATATCTGCTCCGTCCGGGCGCCGTCTCAAGCAAGTAAAGTGGACATTATCGCCGGATACAGGGCCGGACCACGCACCTTCACCTATTCATCCAAAATACCCCGGGCGAACGCGGCGATCTTTTCCGGCGTGAAGCCGAAGTTTTCGAAAAGAACATCACCCGGTGCGGAGGCGCCGAAATGATTTACTCCCAGGCAGTAATCGTGCGAACCCGTCCACCGTTCCCAGCCAAATGTCACCTGCGCCTCGACTGACATCGTCTTCGTTCCCGGCGGCAGGATGGCCTGACGGTATTCCTTCGGTTGTGCGCTGAACAATTCCCAGCTTGGCATACTGACGACTCGAACATTCTTTCCGGTTACTTCAAGCAACCGCGCGGCCGCGATTGCGGGGGAGACTTCGGAACCGGTCGCCGCAATGATCAGGTCGAGCGGGTTTTGGGAAGATTGGTAGACGATATATGCTCCCTGTCGGACTCCCTCGCGGACCGTCTCCGGCGGCAAATCCAACAAAGGAACCGACTGCCGGGTCAACGCCAGCGCCACCGGGCCATGGCTGTTTCCCATCGCCAATTCCCAGGCCGCGGTCGTCTCATTGGGGTCGGCGGGACGGATAACCGTCAGGCCGGGAATGGCCCGAAGCGCCGCTATCTGCTCGACCGGCTGATGAGTCGGGCCGTCCTCCCCGACGCCAATGCTGTCGTGGGTAAAAACATACACGACCGGGAGTTTCATCAACGCCGCCAGCCGAATCGCCGGGCGCATGTAGTCGGAAAAGACCAGGAAGGTTCCGCCATAGGGGATGATCCCCTGGTGAAGCGCCAGACCGTTCAGAATGGCTCCCATGGCATGTTCTCTGACGCCGAAACGGATATATCGCCCGCCCGGATTGTCTGCCGTGAAATTCGACGAGGACTTGATCAGGGTGTTGTTCGATGGCGTCAGGTCGGCCGAACCGCCCATCAGCTCCGGTATCTTGTCCGCCAGGGCGTTAATTATCTGTCCCGAAGCCGACCGGGTGGCCATGGTCTTGTCGAAAACCGGCAGTGATCTTTTCCAATCAGGTGGGAAATTCCGTTCGATAGCGGCGGTAAAGTCTTTGGCTTCATCGGGGAACTGTTTCTGGTATGACTGCCATAGGTTTGACCACGTTTGATGGAGTTTATTCCCCCGCTCTTGCGACCGAAGGCGATACTCTTCTGCTTCGGGCGGGACATAAAACGACGGCTCCAGCGGCCAGCCCAATTTTTGTTTGGCGCCGCGAACTTCCTCCGCACCAAGGGGAGAGCCATGCGCATCGGATGAATCCTGTTTCGTAGGGGCGCCATAGGCGATATGCGTCCTGATCGCTATTAGTGACGGCTTATCGGCCGTCTTTTTGGCGTTTCCAATGGCTCCTGCAATTGACTCGCAGTCGTTGCCGTCGGCCACCCGTTGAGTGCGCCAGCCATAGGCGTTGAAACGAGCAATGACATCTTCGGTAAACGCCAGATCGGTCGCTCCGTCAATTGTGATATGGTTGTCGTCGTACAGCACGATCAATCGTCCCAGCCCCAGATGCCCGGCCAGCGAGGCGGCCTCGTGCGAAATCCCTTCCATCAGGCAACCATCTCCCGCGATCGCGTATGTATAATGATTCACGATGTCAAATCCGGGCCGATTGAACCGGGCGGCCAGGTGGCGTTCGGCGATAGCCATCCCGACGGCATTGCCCAATCCCTGACCCAATGGCCCCGTGGTCGTTTCCACTCCGGGAGTATGGCCGTATTCGGGATGACCCGGTGTCCGGCTGCCCCATTGACGGAAGTTCTTGAGTTGTTCGAGCGGCAGATCGTATCCGGACACGTGCAACAAAGCATAGAGGAGCATGGAGCCATGTCCGGCCGACAGGACAAACCGGTCCCGGTCCGGCCAGTCCGGTGTATCCGGGCAATGCCCCAGGAAACGGCTGAACAACGTGAACGCCATCGGCGCCGCCCCCATCGGCATACCCGGATGGCCCGATTTTGCCTTCTCGATGGCATCCACCGCCAGGAAGCGGATACAATTGATGATCGTCTGTTCATTCGGGGAATTATCCACCGGCGAATGTATATTCACGTCATCCTCCTTGACAGGTCTATCATTCGTTATGGATGGCAATATATCGATTTTTGCCCGCTCAGGAAACCATGATTCCGAACCGCTCCAAACGGCGGATCGTCGCTTCCACATGAGTCCCTGACCAATAAACTCGCCGGCAAATGGGGCAGATATAGAAGTCATCGTGATGCTGATAGGTGAACGGGAACACCCGGAATTCGATCGCTTCTTTGGGCGCCGGTTCGATAGTGCCGTTATCCTCCAGACAACGGCTGAACATCCGGTCCTTCCTGAACTCCAACCCGAAATGAGTAAGCACGGCATTAAGCTGATCGGGCCAATGGTCGTGGGTGATAAAGAACAGGTTGCGGACGAGCGTCCGTTCGATCAACCGACGATCGCGGGTCAGAATCCAGCGCTCCTCATCGAGCGCGATTTGCAACAGGCGGCTGTTGGTCATTTCCCGGTCGAAAGCGGCATCGAATCCGCCGACACGAAGATACCGGGCGAGTTTTCCCAAATGGTCGTCACAGACGAATTTCGGTCCAGGGGAAAGGTGATTTTGCATGCACGCCTCGGGCGCTTGGCCACGAATAAATCGGCAAATCCGATATAGGGCTCAGTTCCAGTATCGCATGAGCGGCATCTCTAATTCCCGTTCGACTTTGTCGGCCTCATCTGGATTTCTCCCGACGGTCACTATGATGTACCTGCCACTATAGGTACAGATGATACCTCTGGCTTTCCTATCAGTCATCAGGAATCGGTCGAAGCCCTGATCGGGTCGTTTGTCGTCAAACGTGAAACTTGAATCTTTCTGGAAAGCTTCTTGAATAGATGCAAACCGAGATCGGGCTGTTGGATCGGCATAATAATCAAAGACAAACGCCTTGAAATCACCGTAATCCAGAACACACCCCTCTTCCGTCTGGAAGATGTCGGAGGGGCTGAATCGATAGAAATTATTGAGGGCGATCGGGCCACGGATATAAGTCAGCGTCGGCCGCCTTCCATCGATAACGGGTTTGGGCTTGCGGCATAAGATAGGTAGTTCCCCGTTCTCAGCGATCTTCTTCTCAAGGGCGCGGGCCAAAGCTTCCACGGCCCCTCTGGTTACCGAGGACGTATCCAACCCGGTTAGGGTCGCCAGATACCGGCCCTTCCAAAAGTTCAGGTAGTAGTCGGTCTGACGGCCCCCGTTGCCCATCGGGATTTCCTGTCCTTCACCGCGTGCCTTGAATGAGAACATCCCATACGCCGCGACGGAACCTTTCATCTCGTACAGTTCAATCGTCACGCTATGGCCGTCCTCGTCGACAAACTCCTGCGTCCCGGCCCGGACGAAACCATATTCCCGGTAGATCTCCGCCCCGCCGTCGATCATCTGGTACAGATCATCTCCGACGAACACCAGCAGCGTATCCACGGGGGTCCAGTCCGGCGTTTCCCCGGAACGGGGGAAGTAGTCGGAAAGTCCCGTTCCCGCCAGGGATACGGTCGCGCAGACGACCGTCAGGAGCGCCAAAAGGAACCGAAACATCAGCCTTTCTCCAGCGAAAATTCTTTGATGTTTAGTTTCTCAAGATCGGGTTGCCCGAGACCGTGGGCGGCGGCATTGGCCAGCACGCTCGTGTCGTTCCATTTCATGTCTAAAAACCGCAGGCAGAAGCTGTCCTGAGCGACCGGGTCGGTCCCGGCCACGACCGTACGGGCCGTTCCCACCTTTCCCGGTCCCGTCGGCCCATTTGTCAGCAAAAACTCCGTGCAATCGGTGATGCACAGGGTCGGTTTCCTGACCAGATTGAGGTCGGCGATACACTGGAACATACGGGGCATCTCGTTATACCCTGGGTCGCCATCGCCGCCCGTGTGGATAAACCGATTGGTCGGTTGGTGGGAGCAGACCCCCATCATGTTCTTCATGGCGCCGGTATACAACGTCCCGTCGTGGTTCTTGATAATCGGCATATTGATGAAGACGTCGTATTCCATGACCTCTCGGGCGACCTCAGCCGTTTTGAGGATTTTTCCCTTGGGGATCGGGACCGTGACGAATCGTTCGCCGGAAAACCGGATCGTGTCGAAATCGGCACTCTTGGTTTTATCTTCCTGGGCTTGTTTCCAGTACCCCGTGTGGCCGCGGCGCAGACAAACGATCTCGGACGCCCCGGCCTCATTGCACAATCGGACCGTCGCCATGAGGATATCGGCCTTGAAGCTGGCGCCGGGATTCTTGAAACCGATGTTGGGCAAAAGCACCACCTTGGCTCCCTTGGCGACAAACCGTTTCATCCCCCCCAAAAGCTCCACCGCCTTGATCGTGGCGGCGTGATAGTCGTTACCCGTGACTGCGGCGAGATCGACCGGAACGACAGCCGGGGTCGCCATGGGCGTTTGGGAAAGAAGGTCCCCTACCAGACTGCCCCCGATGACGGTCGCGGCTCCTAGGGCGGCGGTGCGCTTGATAAATGTCCGGCGATTGATCGATTCATCCATATGCTGCTCCCCCACGTTTCTGCATCTGTTTCTACCAGGAAAGTACGAAAGGTTTCCCGGTTTTGCACCAAAATTTCCTCGCAGACGTCCATGACTCTATAGGTCGGGCGGCCGGGAAAGGTGTCACGGGGGAGTATCCGGCCGATGGCTTCGGACCGACAGAAACCGGCGAACGGTCGAAAATATTTAGATTTTTGTTGCCATAGATTCGTAGTATGTTTTCTTGTTGAGAGATTTGACGATACTATGGTTGAATAATTCGTCCGGGTAAACCGTCGGGGATCATCCTTCGGTTTTTCCGGCGACGTACAATGGTCGCGGGGGATAACGCGACATAGGGTCATACAACTCATTCGATGGAGGCTCGTCATGGGCAAGTCCAAAGACAAAGGAAAAAAGGAAGTCAAGAAACCAAAAAAAGACAAGAAGGCCAAGTAGAGACTTCGCCATCTCCTTCCCGGGCCGTCAATCGGTTGCCGGGGGGGTATTTCTTTCCGAATCATAGCCGGTCAGAAACGGAATTATCTGACCGGCTTCGTTATTTGTGGGGAACCGTCGGGCGTATCATCGCTCCCCGATCCGCCCTGAACGGGTTGGCGGGTTCATCACGGCCGGCGGTGTTCCGGATATTCCTTTAAACTACTCCTTCGCAGATTCGTCTTTCGTCCTCGATTAATATAGAAAAGATAGCGGTGCCGAATATCGTCCCGGCCCCCCATCCGACGGCCGGGTGTCTCATGATGCCGGAATGCCGTTATAACCCAATTCGGATTTTATCATGCCTCCGGTTTCGGCGGCGATGGTATCAGGTCAAGTTCTATTCCCCCGACCATTCCAGCAACCAGATTATAAACGGCCGATATAATGAGGCCGCCGATGAAACCTAGTATGGCGTATAGAATGGGGAAGAAGATGATCGAACCGACGCCGAACAAAAGTCCCATAACGCCAGAAAATTCCGGTGACCCTCCGGCGGCGGAAACCAAGAGGCTTATCGCGCTGATTATGAGACCGATTATCAGGCCGACGAAAAGATAGACGATGCCCAGCACCTTGGCGCAGGAAAACGGACGTATGCTTTTTAGTATCATGCCAACCTCCTTGTGAATGACAATTCCCCTGACAGAGCCTGCCGCGTTTTCCGAAACCCCGATGAATTATTCCCGATGAGCACGTTCAACATATCATCGGTCCAAACAGACGTCAACAAGAAGATTCGCCTGTGGCAGACATGAAAAAGCAGGCGGAACGCGATGTCCCGCCCGCTTGTCAAACATTGTCGGTGTCGGCTTTAGGCCGTTACCAGATCACGACCTTTTCCGCCGCCCGTGCGGCCATACCGCAGGCATCACTGCAACCGAACGCCCGGAAGAACTCCGGAACGTTGGCCAGCGTTCCCAGCACACGGAATCGCGGCGGGGAATGGGGGTCGGTATTGGTTCGGAGCTTCATGGTCTCCGGTCGCATGTTGCTCCGCCAGACCTGGGCGAACGACAGGAAGAACCGCTGGTTCGGCGTGAAACCGTCGATCGCGGTTTCGGGTTTGCCCGCGAGGGCCTTCTGCAGGCCGTAGTAGGCGACCAACACGCCGCCGAGGTCGGCGATATTCTCTCCCAGCGTGAGTTGGCCGTTGATATGCAGGGAATCGATGGCGACATAGCCGCCGTATTGGCCGACCAGTTTCTGGGTCCGGGCATTGAATTCGGTCTGATCCTGCTCGGTCCACCAGTTGGTCATGTTTCCCTGGGCGTCGAACTGGCAACCCATGTCGTCGAACCCGTGGGTCATCTCGTGGCCGATGACCGCTCCCATCGCGCCGTAATTAATCGGGTCGTCGATCTCACCGTCAAACAGCGGCGGCTGCAGGATGCCGGCGGGGAAAACAATCTCGTTCATCTGCGGATTGTAGTAGGCGTTGACCGTCTGCGGATTCATGAACCATTCCGTGCGGTCCACCGGTTTGCCGATCTTCGCCAGCTCATACTGCATGCGGAACGCGCGGGCGCGACGGATGTTGTCCACGTAGGAATCCCGCTTGATATCCAGCGCGGTGTAGTCGCGCCATTTATCGGGATACCCGATCTTCGAGGTCATCGCGGACAGCTTCTCCAACGCCTTCGCTTTTGTCGCCTGACTCATCCAGACCAGCCCGGAAATACGGTCTCCCAGGGACGTCTTAAGATTGGCGATCATCTCGTCCGCGCGCGCCTTTGATTTCGGCGGGAAAACCTTCTCAACATACAACTGCCCGAGGGCCATTCCCAGAGACCGATTTATGGCTCCCAGCGCCCGCTTCCAGCGGGGAAGGTTTTCTTTCGATCCCTGCAAGAGCTGTCCCTCAAACCGGAAATTTTCATTGACGAAAGCCGTCCCAAGATACGGAGCGACAGACTTGACCAGTTGCCAGCGCAGGTAGTTCCGCCATACCGGCAGCTTCTCGGCCGTCATCAGAGCATTGGCCTCAGTGAAAAACGCCGGGCCGACAACGGAGAAGGAATTGACGTCGGTCTGACCTACGGCCGTGAAATACTCTTTCCAGGGGAAATTAGGAGTCATGGCATCGGCTTCCGCCACCGTCTTCATGTTGTACCAGGCCTGCGGGTCGCGCAATTCCACGCTGGTGAGCGAAGCCTTGGCCAGTTGCGTCTCCAACTCCATGATCTCTTGGGCGGCCGCCCGGGCGGTTGTTTCATTGTCGCCCAAAAGCATTAACATCGCGGAAATATGCTCGACATACTTCTGCCGCAATTCCTGTGACTCCGCATCTTCGCGGGTATAGTAATCTCGGTCGGGCAGTCCCAGCCCTCCCTGACCCACGTAGGCGATTATCGCCGCGCTGTTTTTCATGTCCTGTTCGGCCGTCAGGTCGAAAAGCATCGAAATTCCCTGGGAATGATATTCGGCGATCAAGTGGCGCAGGTCGGCAATGCTGGCCAGCCCGGCGATTTTCGCCAGATCTGCTTTCAACGGTTCGATTCCCGCTCTGTCCGCCATCGCTGAATCCATCGCCACGGCATAGAAGTCGCCGATTTTCCGCTTGATACTCCCCGCGGGAGCGGCGGCATCGCCGGCGGCTTCCTCCAATATCTGATGAAGCGTATTCTGGTTCCGCTCATAGACCTCATTCATGGCGTCCCAACTGCCATATTCCGGCGGCACGGGATTGTTTTTCAACCATGTGCCATTGGCATACTGGTAGAAGTCATCACAGGGCGAGTATGTGGTATCGAAATTCAGACGGTCGATACCCCGTTCATTGGATTGAGCGCCGATAGGGGAGAGACAAAATCCCACGGCGAGCATGGTTATCAAACAAGCAAAATGCATGCGGGTAAACATCAATATACTCCTGTACGTTGAGGGCCGCCGTCCGATTTTGCCGCCGGGCGGCCATGGTTTCAAGGCGCTATGATACAAAAGCGGGCGTTGATTGTCTATACGCGGGAAGAAAAAAGTCATCGTCCTTTCAGGACGCGGGCGGGGAGCATGACCAGTGATTTCAGAAGTTCCAATACGCCCTCGACCGCTATCCCCATTAAGCGAAACGGCAGAAGCATAAGCCAGACAAACGGATAGAGAATAATCGCGGCAATCGCCAAAGGCCAACACAAGACCAGCAGAATACACCAGAGAATGAAAGTAAACATGCGTCAAAACCTTCCCGACAATCAGTTTTTATCGACTCCGGCGTCAATCCGGCTTGGTCCCGATTATAAACATCATACGAGTATTTCGGTCGACTGGTTACTCTTTTATCGATCCGTACCACTCCGGGTCGAAAAATCCGACGCCCCGGAACATCGCCAGGAGTTCATGCAAACAGTACACGCGGAGCATCATACCATAACGAATCCGCTTGGTATCGCAGCTGTTTCCACCGATCACCGGTTTCACCAACTTCCGAAATCCCCTTGCGCCACATCCGCAAAGCATTATAATGTCCGGCAATGAAATGGTTTTGCGTCGCCTGACTTCGGAGTCGATTGTGTTATCAAATGAATTGACGATTCTCGCCATCACCGCCGCTTCGCTGGGGTTTATTCACACCGTCATCGGACCGGATCATTACCTGCCGTTTATCGTCATGGCCAGGGCCCGCAAGTGGTCGCAGGCCAAAACCGCCTGGATCACCTTCCTGTGCGGCTTGGGGCATATCGGCAGTTCCGTGATTCTGGGGCTGATCGGTATCGCGGTGGGTTTGGCCGTATCACAACTGGAGGGGTTCGAATCGATCCGGGGGAGAATCGCCGCCTGGACAATGATCGCCTTCGGGTTGGTCTATTTTATCTGGGGCCTCCGGAGGGCCTATAAAGACCAACCCCATTCTCACCTGCATGTTCACGGCGATGGCAGCCTTCACGCCCATGAACACGCCCATGAGGAAAGCCACGTGCATATCCATGAACGGGAAGGGGAAGTCAATATCACTCCCTGGGTCCTTTTTACCATCTTCGTCTTTGGCCCCTGCGAACCACTGATCCCGATCCTGATGTATCCGGCCGCACAAAAGAGCACCTCCGGGATGCTTCTCGTCACCGCCGTTTTCGGGGTCGTCACGATCGCCACCATGTTGAGTATCGTCATGGTTTCGTCGTTCGGCGTGAGGCTGCTTCCGACAAGCAAGCTGGAGCGTTACAGCCACGCCATCGCCGGCGCGACCATCCTGCTCTGCGGCGTCTCTATCGAATTCCTGGGACTGTAACCGACTGCATCCCGGCCGGCGGAGTTAATTCATTGCCCCTGAAGTCGTATGATTGATCATTCCTGCCCGGGATGCCGGGGATAGGGATCGGTTCGCGCTATATGAACTTCTGAACCCAGATGACGTCGAAATCGCGGCCCTGTTTGCGGCCGATTCGGCGAAATCGTCCGCATTCGACAAACCCATGCCGCAGATGAAACCGAAGACTTCCCTCGTTCAACGAAGATATGCTTCCCAAGAGGGTATCGATCCCCCGGGCTTTCGCTTCCTCCGTCAATCGGCCCAATAGCTCCACGCCGATTCCACGGCCCGTGAACTCCGGCAGGATGAAATAGGTGATCTCTCCTGTGCGGCGCATCTAGTCGGCCGGATGATGCGGCCGCAGTTGCGCAAACCCGATCACGCCGCGTCCATCGGCTTCAACCACCAGAAAGGGAAACCCGGCTCCGATCGCCCGCAGGCGATTATAAAACGACTCGTCTACGTGGGTCGACGGATAGGCGGCGAAACTGTTATCTACGAAATAATTGAATACAGCCGTCACCGCTTCTTTGTCTTCCTCTTCCACATCCCGGATGATATAATCCATTAATATACCTCTAAAGACATTGAGCAATTGACGAATACCGCGTGGTCGGGTCTATACGTCGTTATCGCTACCGGTCGATATAGACGTCTACTGGATATCCCTCATACCCGACAGCCGTGGCGCTGGTCAGCGTGGCGGTTCCCTTGACGGTCACGATGTCTGTGGTCCCGGCGGGAATTTTACTTGATCCGATATCATATACCAAAACCCGCGATTCCCCGTTGTGAACAGCCGACGATATCGTCATGCCCAAAACATTCAAAGCCGGTTCTCCGACATAGTTTCCCACATTGAAAGTCATCAGAATCGCGCCGATAACGACCGGCGAATTGACCGTGACACAGCCGTTCTTCATCGTGACCTCGGCGGTGACATCGGGAGCCGGGACGACAGGCAATGCGTCGCCGACTATGATCCGTATCAGATAAACAAGGTCTTCCAGCGTAAGGGCGATGCCGTCCGCGTTGACGTCGGAAGCCGCAATCGACCCCTCAGGATATTCGCCGAAAGCGCTCAGGCCGTCCACGAAATACGCCGCATACATCACCGCATCGGCGATTTCACGCGGATAGCCATTAAGATTCAAGTCACCACGGTCGTCTACATCAAAGCATTCGATCTTTACGCCACCGTTGACGAAATCAACCGATCGAAAGAGGGTTGTTTGCCCCATATTCATGGTCAGGCAGGAATCATCGGGAGCGCCGTAAAAGCCGGGTAGACCAAAGCCATAATCCTGGATTTGATTCCCGTCCGCGTCGTAAACGTGTTGACTGATGGCCGTGGAATTGCCGCCGGGCATGCCGATTGTGTTGTCGGAACACTCCTCCCAGAAAAATTGAATGGGTTGAAGCGAGCATTCCCACCTCCAGTCAGTGGTGGTAAGAAATGACAGCGTTGCCAAGGTGTCGTCTTTGACGTTCTTAATGCAGGACCAGTCAGGATGACTGGCACCATTGTCGGTTTCCGCAATGCCGGTCAAACGGATGACGCTTGTTGGATAACCCTCCCCGTATCGGTTAATATATCGGTATACGAAATATTCCCATCCGCATTCGGTCAAACTTGCACCCAGCTCCGCGCTCGTAAACGACAAGGCATGTTCATTATACCCAACCAGGATATCGAATGAGCCCATTGCCTCGGAGCCGGCCGTCATCGTTATGGCGATGTCTTTGTGGCCCCCCAGGTAGGCGTAGCCGGCCTTTTCTATCTGAATTTTCCAGAAGCTTTCGTGACCGTCATCGGGTTTCGCCGTGATCGGACTCTCATCGGAACATCCGAAGAAAATCAGCACCAGAGAGCCGCAAATCATGACAGCACTCAATACCCACAATTTGAAACGCATCTTTACCCTCCCCTGAAACTATGCGGTAGTGGGAATAGTTTTCCCATCAGCAATTAAGACATGAATCCCGATTTGTCAATCCGTATTGCGGTTCATGTCCAACCGGGGAAACAAGCCGAAAAGGATTAAGCCGGGCGATCAGTCAAAACCATGATCGAACCGCGTGAACCCTGCCCTTTCCATCTTTTTAGCCATTCTGCCAGTTGTCGCGGGGTGAAGATAATAAGCCTTGACAACGGTGGTTTACACCAGGGATCGCGTCCGACATTGCGTCGCATGCGGTTTTTTTTGCCTTTGTATGCGATTTTCATTACGAAAAGCCGTTTTTTTCATCTTGCACTTTGGCGTTGTCATCTTGCTTTCGCATGTGATCCAAAGATACCATCTTTTTTGTCCGAACCCCGGACACTTTAAATCTCCCTTGTAACGTGTCCCATATCAAGCGATTATCGACATTGCTACTTTGGCAATGTGAGTATCTGTTCGCCACCATGACAGGTTTTTATGGCGTGTGACGGGTAAGGCGGTCGCACGCGGGACGCATTCGATTGTATAGCAGCAAATTACAGGATTGGGCATATCGCTTGCTTGGTAATTCCACGTTCTTTGGAAAACTAGATCTTGAAATATTACTTGCAGGAGGAAGTCGCAATGAAACTCGTAAGAATCATGATTCTGGCTCTCGCGGTCATGGT
>JAQVRW010000225.1 GCA_028700875.1 Candidatus Zixiibacteriota bacterium
TTTATCGAGGGCTTGGCCGAGTGCTGGTCCAAACCGTGGGATAGCGAGGCCGATGTGTATGTGCGGGACATGGTTATCAACGGGAGCTTGCCCTCCATCCAGGAATTCTGGACGGTCGAAGGGACCTTCTTCATGTACAAGTTGGGGGAATCGCTTTGCAACTTCATCCAGGAGTATTACGGCCCGGACAAGCTGACCGCGCTTTTCGACAACTGGTCGGTCGGCGGCCGGTTCGAAGATGTGGTTAAATTCACCCTGGGCGACGATTTCAAGGAACTCTCCCGGAAGTGGTCCTATCATTTGAAGAAGAAATATTTCCCCCAATTGGCGGCCCTCGATTTGCCCGACCAGGACGCGATAAGGCTCACCGAAAAGCAATTTGCCGTCCGTCCCGTGCCGGTCACGATCAAAAACGACGCCGGTCTTGATGAACGATGGGTCATCTACAAAGCCAACAAGGTCGGCTACAGCGGCATCTACATGATGCCCGCGACCGGAGACAAGAAACGAACCGTGACCCTGTTGAAGGGCGATCGGTCGACTCGATACGAATCGTTGCATCTTCTCACCAGCGGCGTGGACCAGTACGACAATCGCCTGCTGATATTCTCGGCCAAAGCCAAGGAACGGGACGTCCTGTACCTGTATAACCTGGCGCGGCGGAAAGTGATCGCCCGATACCAGTTTCGTGAATTGATCGGAATTAACTCGCCCCGTTTTTCGCCCGACGGCTCGCAGGTGGTCTTCACCGGTTTTCGTCGCGCGGGGTACGCCGATCTTTATCTGCTCACGCTGGCCGACAATAAGCTGACCCGGTTGACCGACGATATCTATAACGACCAGGACCCCGGTTTTGGGTACGATGGCCGGTCGGTGATCTTCTCCTCCGACCGTGGCGAGGAAGGGTACGAAGGGTACGCGTCGCTCTATCGGATGAATATTTCGGACAAAGCGATTACCCGGCTGACGTATGGGCGGTACCATGACCGGGGCGCGACCGAAAGTCCCAACGGAGCGCGAATTGTCTTTTCCTCCGACCGTGGCGACATCGGGGCATTCAATATTTTTACTGTGGACCCCGACCACAATTTGTCCCAATTGACTCATTATATCACCGGGGCGTATGATCCCCGTTTCGATGCCAAGACCGGGGAGATCTATTTTTCCGCTTATCTCGACCGGGGATATCATGTTTTCAAAACCAGGAAGATAACCCCGATGCCCCTGCCTGCGGACTCGATTCCGCCAATTGTCGGCGCCTGGTTCCCCGGCAAGATCGACGTCGGGGCCACGGCGGCTGACGTCAAGTATCAGACCGATTACGCTTTTGATATCGCCCAGTCGGCGGTGGCCTTCGATGGCGTCTATGGCGCCCTCGGCGGCGTCCAGGTGGCGATCAGCGACGTCCTGGGCAACAACGCCTTCATCTTCCTCCTGGCCAATACCGCCCAAAGCAAAGATGATTTGTTGAGCAGTTTCAACGTGGCGACGACCTATTTGCGGCGAACCAGCCGTTTGAATTTCGGCATCGGGGCGTTTCACCTGTATGATGAATACTATAACGACTACGACGGATACTATTTCGAACGACTCGTCGGCGGCGTGATATCCGGCAGTTACCCCTTTTCGAAATTCGACCGGATCGAAAGCTCGGTCTTCATGCGTTATTCGGACAAGGATATCTATAGCATATATGACCGCCGACGGGCGCTTTTAATCACGCCCATGCTCAGCTTCATCAGCGACAACACCCTCTGGGAGTCCACCGGGCCGTTGGAAGGGCGGCGGTTGAATATCACCGTCGGCATGACCCATGACTTCAGGTCGCATCGCAACTTCAATACCATCGTCTCGGCCGATTTCCGGCATTACCTCCGGTTACGAATGCTGTCCTGTGTGGCCAGTCGCTTTTTCGCCTTCCAGTCAACCGGCCGGGAGCCACAACGGATGTACCTCGGCGGGAGTTGGTCATTCCGCGGGTATGGCCGGAGACACTTCTATAACCGCAACATCCTGTTCAATTCCGAGGAAATCCGCTTCCCCCTGATCAACGACTTCTTGGTCGACTTCCCGGTCGGCAGTTTCCGCCTGCGCGGAATACGGGGTGCTCTGTTCCATGATGTCGGGACTGCCTGGGACGATCACTGGCGCGGCTGGATGGGCTCCTTCGGGGCTTCAGTCCGCATCGCCCTGGGATATCTGGTGGT
Source organism: Candidatus Zixiibacteriota bacterium (assembly GCA_028700875.1). Taxonomy (GTDB): domain Bacteria; phylum Zixibacteria; class MSB-5A5; order GN15; family JAAZOE01; genus JAAZOE01. The sequence goes on from JAQVRW010000225.1 coordinate 2,208, forward strand.
CTTGCGATTCGATTTCTCTCGGACGCATGACTTCCGGGCCATCTCCGAGCACACGAGAACCGACTTTTTCTTAGGATGGAACTTCTGATGCGGTCGTTATGCCGTTTGGCCTTACTCGCGCTTCTTCTTATCCTGACCGGGTGCGCCGGGAAAAAACACCTTTCGCGGCAGGCGGGGGGATTCGAAACGGTGCCCGCGGTGACCTCTTTCCGTGCCCCGATCAAGGCCGTGGCTTCCGATGTGTTTTCCGGACATTTTGAAATGATATACGAGAAAAAGATTCCTGGGTCAGTAGATAATGTGATGATCACCGGCAACCGATACGTGGCCTTCATGACTACACGAAGACGCTTTTTGGTGGTGGATCAGAGCACGGGCAAAAGGCTCTGCCGCATCCAACGACGGAAAGGGCTCATGTTCGACCCGGCCGTCGATGACTCCCTGCTGGCCCTGGTCGATAGAACCCCGTGGGGACGTATCGAGGTAGTTAACATCTTCTCGGGCAAGACGATTTCGAGGAAGGTTGAAGGTGACATTAAAACCGGACCGATCGAGGTTCAGGGTAAACTCGTTTTCGGGACGGCGCACGGCTTGCGGTCCCTGACCTTCCCCGGCTTGAAACTTGTCTGGGAGGATACTTCGGATGTGGCCACGATGATCCCGCCGGTATCCGATCAAGCCGTAATCTATTCTGTGTCCGGGACTCGGCAGGTGAAGGCGGTCGCGGCCGACCGCGGAACGACAATCTGGAGCGTCGATCTTAACGGCGATGTCGCTTCCGAAATCAGTCTGGGGCGATTCATATATCTCGGTCTGGCCGATGGCCGATTCATTGCCTTGGATCGCACGGATGGGTCCCCGGTTTGGGAATCTATAATCGGGTATCCCGTCCGCGGGGGAGCGGCCGAGGAAGGGGAAAGTATATTCTTCGGCTGCACCGATGGCAAAATCTACGCTTTGGATGCCTCCAACGGCGCTCTCCGGTGGTCGTATCAAACCGATGGCGTCGTCACGGCAACCCCGCTGGTCTTTGGGACGGCCGTGATCGTCGGTTCTCTCGATAGGTATCTCTATTCGATAAATGGCGCCAGCGGCCAGTTGATCGAACGAGTACAGCTCAATGGCCCGATCACCGCCCAGGTCACAACGGTCGGCGCCCGAATCTTTGCTGCTACCCGAAATAACCGCATCTATTGCTTCGAAGGCCGATAGGAAACGAATCCCAATCCGGCCAGTTTGATCATCCCGAAATTTTGTGGGCGGCAGATGTCCACATCTGCCCGGTGGAATTACCGGCCAAAGTGTCATAGAATGCCACTATGACATGCCAATATGGCCGCACATATGGCATTATGGCCGCTTTTTTCAGTCATGGCGCTATCGCGAAATCGTTACGCCTTGTACAATAACGAGTTGCGATGATTGGCACGGCGGTTGATATACCAATAGGCATGTCAATGGAAAGCAAAAATTTAAAAGGAGATGAGAAGATGAGACTCGTAGTACATGACCCTATGAACTGGCTGGCGGGATTCGGACATTCTTGCTGCGCGCCAATGGAAGGCGTCGGCGAAAGTGATACGAATCAGGCCTGCCTGCATGTCCGTATGGACATCGTCGAAACCCCCGAGGCGTTCAAAATCAGCGCCGAACTTCCGGGGATGGAGAAAGATGCCATCAAGGTGACCGTCCACGATGATACTCTGACCATCAGCGGCGAACGGAATCAGGCTGAAGCCACCGACCGTAACGTGGTCTGGGGCGAACGGCATTGGGGAAGCTTCTCGCGCAGTTTCCGTCTGCCCGATACGGTCGACAAGTCGAGCGTATCGGCCGACTTCAAAAACGGCGTTCTGGAAGTGACCGTTACCAAGAAGGAAGAGCAGAAACCGCAGGAGATCGAAGTCAAAATAAACTAGACTTCCGATCTCAAATGCAGTCGGTTAGGCTCCGGCCCCAGGGTTGGAGCCTTTACCATGTAAAGGAGAGAAGATTATGAGCAAAATTATCGGCATAGATTTAGGAACCACCAACTCCTGCCTGGCGGTGGTCGAGGGGCAGGAGCCGAAAGTGATCACCAACCCCGAAGGCGGTCGCACGACCCCGTCGGTGGTAGCGATCGACCGCAACGGTGAACGTCTGAACGGGGCCGTAGCCAAACGGCAAGCGGTCACCAATCCGACAAACACCGTTTTCTCGATCAAACGTCTCATGGGCCGGACCTTCGATGAGGTCACCCAGGAGCTGAAAAACTTCCCGTACAAGGTCGTCGCCAACGCCGATGGCGAACCGCGCGTTATCATGAATGGCAAGCAGTATGCCCCGCCGGAAATTTCGGCCATGATTCTGGCGTATTTGAAAAAGGCGGCCGAGGCGTATCTGGGCACGACCATCACGGATGCGGTCATCACCGTGCCGGCCTATTTCAACGACCGTCAGCGTCAGGCCACTAAAGATGCCGGCCGCATCGCCGGCCTGAATGTCCGCCGCATCATCAATGAACCGACCGCGGCGGCGCTGGCCTATGGTCTCGACAAGAAGAAAACCGGCCGGATCGCCGTGTACGACCTCGGCGGCGGAACCTTCGATATTTCCATCCTCGACCTTTCCGAGGGCCTCTTCGAGGTTCTGTCCACCAACGGCGACACCCATCTGGGCGGCGACGATTTCGACAAACGAATCATCGACTGGATCGTGTCCGAGTTCAAGAAAACCGACGGCATCGACCTGTCCCGCGACCCGATGGCCCTGCAGCGGCTGAAAGAAGCGGCCGAAAAGGCCAAGATCGAACTGTCTTCCACCATGGAGACGAACATCAATCTCCCGTTTGTCACGGCCGATGCTTCCGGCCCGCGCCATCTGAATCTGAACCTGACCCGCGCCAAGTACGAACAATTGGTCGATGATCTGGTCGAACGGACGATCGAACCGGTGCGCAAGGCGGTCGAGGACGCCAAGGTCAGTTTCGCCGACATTAACGAAGTCGTTCTGGTCGGCGGCATGACCCGGATGCCCAAGGTGATCGACACCGTGCGGCAGTTGTTCGGCAAAGAACCGAACCGGAGCGTCAACCCCTACGAGGTCGTCGCGGTCGGCGCCGCCATCCAGGGGGGAGTGTTGACCGGCGAAGTCAAGGAGATGCTGCTTCTGGACGTTACCCCGTTGTCGCTGGGG
>JAQVRW010000226.1 GCA_028700875.1 Candidatus Zixiibacteriota bacterium
CTGCGCGATGATATGACGATCTTCTTCGTCGGCCGCCAGATATTCGATCTTGCCCGTGAATTTGCCGTCATGGATCGTCCGGTAGGGCGTTTCGATGAACCCGTACCGGTTTATCCGGGCATAGGTCGCCAGCGAGGCGATCAAACCGATGTTCGGTCCTTCCGGGGTTTCCACCGGGCAAAGCCGCCCATAGTGGGTGTGATGCACGTCGCGGACCTCGAACCCGGCCCGTTCACGGGTCAGACCGCCGGGCCCCAGGGCCGACAAACGCCGTTTATGGGTCAATTCCGAAAGCGGGTTGGTCTGGTCCATGAACTGCGATAGTTGCGAAGACCCAAAGAACGTTTCGATGACCGAGGAAACGGTTCGGGCATTGATCAGCGCCTGCGGGGTCAGCGGATCGCTGTCTTTCAGACTCATCCGTTCCCGGATGTTGCGCGCTACGCGCGACAACCCCACCGAGAACAGGTTGGAGAGCAGTTCGCCGACCGTCCGGGCGCGGCGGTTGCCCAGGTGATCGATATCGTCGATAAAACCCCGGCCGTTGCGCAGGTCGATCAGATACTTGATGATACTGGTGAAGTCTTTTTGATGCAGCGTAGTGTGGTCCAGGGGAATATCGAGCGACAGGCGCTGGTTGATCATATACCGGCCGACTTCACCCAAATCATACCGCTTGGCGTTGAAAAACAGTTTCTCCAGAAGCCCTTCGGCCATCTCCAGCGTCGGCGGTTCGCCCGGACGAAGCAGGGCGTAAATCTTGTTTAACGCCTCTTCCCGACTGGAGGTGGGATCTTTCGCCAGGGTATTGAGAATGACGTGCGCCTCGCGATGTTCGTCGCTTTCGACGATCTTGATCTTCTTGCACTTGATTTCGGCGAGCTTGTCCAGGAGCTTGTCGGTGATGATTTCGCCGGCCTTGATGATGATTTCGCCGGTTTCGGTATCCACCACGCCTGCGGCGGCATAGCTGCCAACCACCGTCTCGGCCTTCTTGCCGGTCAACGCGGCTTCCTTTACTTCATGAAACAGGGCGATGATTTCCTCATTGGTGGAATACCCGATCGCCCGGAGGATGGTGGTAGCGTGCATCTTGCGCCGGGAATCGATATGGACATGCATGATGTCGTTGACGTCGATCTCGAATTCCACCCAGCTGCCGCGGTAGGGAATAATCCGGGCCGAAAATATCTGCTTTCCGTTGGGATGGACTCCCTCGTCGAAGAAGACGCCCGGCGAACGGTGCAACTGGGAGACGACCACCCGTTCGGAACCGTTGATGATGAACGTGCCGCGTTCGGTGATGATGGGCAGTTCCCCCAGATAAACGTCCTGCTCGATAATGTCCTTGACGCGCTTGTCCTTGCCTTCGCCCTCGCGGATGACGAGCCGCAGGGTCGCTTTCAGCGGGGCGGCGAAGGTCATGTTTCGTTCCTGGCATTCCTCGATCGAATACCGTTTCGTCCCGAGCGAATATTTGACAAATTCCAGCGTGTGGCTTTCCCGGATGTCGGAGATGGGGAAAATCTCCAAGAAAATCTGCTGCAGCCCGGCCCTCTCCCGTTTGTCCGGCTCGACCGTCGCCTGCAGAAAACTCTCGTAGGATTTCAGTTGGACATCAAGCAGGTTCGGCAGCCCGATGCCGCTGGGAATACGGCCAAAATCCTTGCGTTCGATAGGCGTTTTCCTGGCCAATGTGGATTACCTCCCCGGGTTAGAAAAATAACAAAAAGACCACCCCCGCATCGCGGGAGCACCCGCGCGCCATAGGTGGTTCATACTCGTTTTCATGCAATACCTGAAAGTCAACGTTATGCTACTCTGTCTTTCTTTAGACTCGAGAGTCTTTTGGGAACCTCAGGTATCCGTCACACAACAGCCGAAAGATCGAACTCCCCCTGTATGGAAAGTGGAAGCCGATATCCCGCCCGCGCAAGCGGGCGGGAGACCCTTACTTGATGTCCACCTGGGCGCCGGCTTCCTGAAGTTTGCCCCGAATGGCTTCCGCTTCATCCTTGGAAACGCCTTCCTTGACCATACTCGGAGCGCTGTCAACCAGTTCCTTGGCTTCTTTCAGTCCGAGGCTGGTGATTTCTCTGACCACCTTGATAACCTGGATCTTCTTGTCCCCGGAGGAGATCAACTGCACGCCGAATTCCGTCTGTTCCTCGACCGCTGCGGCTTCGCCGCCCGCGGGCGCGGCCATCATAGCCACCGGCGCGGCAGCCGTGACACCAAACTTATCTTGCAGAGCCTTGGACAGATCGGCCAGTTCCAGCACCGTCAGCTTCTCTATCTTCTCGACAAGCTCCTCAATGGTTTTGTTCTGCTCAGACACAGCTAAACCCTTTCGCTAAAACAGTTACAATGTTATTTGGTTCCCGCGCCGGCAACGCCTGGCGTCGAGGCCGTCGGCAAATGACCCGTCTTTACAGACCCGGTCGCCTCCGATGGGCGTATTCGTTGGTCTCATTCTCCCTTTTTGGCCGCCATCGCATCGATGGTCCCGATCAACTCTCGAACAATACTATCGAGGGTGCCGATCAGTCCGGCGATCGGCGCCTGCACCGCCGCTACCAACTGCGACAGCAGTATCTCGCGCGGCGGCATCTTGGCGATCCGTTCGGCATTGGCTCCGGCAAAGGGTTGGCGATCGATATAAAACGCCCGTATTTCCGGCTTACTTTTTTCCTTATTTTCCTTATAGGCATCGAAAAGAATCTTGGCCGGCACGTTCGGCTCGGTGGCCGAAAACGCCACCGCGACCGGTCCGGTCAAATATTTCTCCAGGTCGGCATACCCCGCCTCCCGGGCCGCTATCCGCAGGAGCGTGTTCTTGGCGACGATATAGGAAACGCCGTTCTCGCGGAGATTCTTGCGCAACTTGGTAATCTGTTCGACGTTCAATCCGGCATAGTCGGTGATGAATATGTTGCGGGCCGAGGAGAAGCGCTCCTTCAAGCCGGCAACTGCATCTATCTTGGCTTGCGTAGGCATGGCATCATCTCCTTATTTCTTATATCCCAGCAGAATGGCGTTAAAATCAAGTTTCAATCCGACACCCATGGTGGAACTGATCGCGGCGCTCTTGACGTATTGTCCTTTCACCGAGGCCGGTCTGGACCGTATGACCGCGTCAAGGAAGGCCATCGCGTTTTCCAGCAGATGGGGTTCCTCAAACGACACTTTGCCGATCGCTACGGACAAGCCGCCCTGACGATCGACCCGGTATTCGATCTTGCCTGCCTTCAATTCCTTGACCGTCTTGGCGACGTCCATGGTCACGGTGCCCGACTTGGGGTTGGGCATAAGGCCGCGCGGCCCCAGGACCTTGCCCAGACGACCGACTTTGCCCATCATATCGGGCGTGGCCACGACGACGTCGAAATCCAGCCACCCCTCCTGAATCTTCTGAACCTCATCGTCGGCGCCGACGAAATCCGCCCCGGCCTCCGTCGCCTCCCGAGCCTTGTCGCCCTGGGCGAAGACCATGATCCGAATCGATTTGCCGGTGCCGTGCGGAAGGGCGACCGTGCCGCGCACGATTTGATCGGCGTGACGGGGATCGACTCCCAATTGCAGATTGATGTCGACCGATTCATCGAACTTGACGAAATGGTTTTCCTTGATAAACCGGATCGATTCATCGAGGGGGTACAGTTTGAGATGGTCGACTTTCTCTCTGACCTTGCGGTAACCTTTGGAACGTTTCACTTTTTCTATTCTCCCTAGACACAAACATGAATAGGTACGAGCGAATATCTATCTATGGCTATGCGATCGTGACGCCCATCGAACGACAGGTTCCTTCCAGGAGACGGATGGCCGACTCCAGGCTGGCCGCGTTCAGATCGGGCATTTTCAGTTTCGCGATTTCTTCCAGTTGCGCCCTGGTAATCGTGCCCACCTTGGTACGGTTCGGTTCCCCGGAACCCTTGCCCAAACCCAGCGCCTTCTTTATCAGCACCGCCGCCGGCGGCGTCTTGGTGATGAAGGTGAACGATTTGTCGGTGTACACGGTGATGACCACCGGGATAATCAGGCCGGCGTCCTTCTGCGTGCGGACGTTGAACGTCTTGCAAAACTCCATGATATTGACGCCGTGCTGACCCAACGCCGGTCCGACCGGCGGAGCCGGGTTGGCGTTGCCGGCCGGAATCTGAAGCTTTATGTATGTCTGCACCTTTTTCGCCACAGCATGCTCCCTTCCGCTAACTCTTTTGCTTAACCAGCTCGACCTGCAGGAAATCAAGCTCCACCGGGGTCGGCCGTCCGAATATGGACACCATCACCTTGACCTTTTTCCGCTCCATGTTCACTTCCGATACGAATCCGGAGAAGTCCGAGAACGGCCCGTCGATCACTTTCACCTGGTCGCCGGCCATGAACGGCACCTCCGTCAGTTCCGCCTCGCGGGTCTGGTCCACCTGGCCCATGATCCGGTCAACTTCGTCCTGACGCAACGGCTGCGGTTTGCCTTTGGCGCCGACAAAATTGGTGATGCCGGGCGTGTTGATGACCAGGTTCTGGGTCACCTTGTCCAGATCGATCTGCACCAGAATATAGCTGGGCAGAAACTTCTTGGTGCTGACCGCCCGTTTGCCGTTCTTCATCTCGGTCACCTGTTCGGTCGGAATCAAAACCTGGCCGAACTTCTCCGCCAGCCCGGCCTCGGCAAAGGCCGATTCCAGATACCGCTTGGCCTTCTGTTCATGGCCCGAATAGGTGTGCACTGCGTACCAGTGAAGCGCCATTGCTTTCTTAACCCCTCACCCCTAAAAGATCGCCTTGATCCCCTGGTTGAGCACAAAGTCGACGATGCCGATGAAAACCGACAGGATGATCGAAACGATGATCGTCACCATCGTGGAACCGACAATCTCGCCGCGAGTCGGCCAGGTGACTTTCGTCAACTCCGTCCGGACTTCCTTCAAAAACGAAATAATCTTTTGCACAAACGACCTTCACTTTGCAGGCCAGGAGGGACTTGAACCCCCAACCGCCGGTTTTGGAGACCGGAACTCTACCAGTTGAGCTACTGGCCTATATGCTTAACGAGTCTCCTTGTGCAGCGTATGTTTGCTGCAATACCTACAATACTTTTTATATTCCACCCGGTCCGGATGGATCTTTTTGTTCTTGGTCATCGTGTAGTTGCGCCGTTTGCAATCCGCGCACGCCAGTATGATTATTTCCCGAGGCATATCACCATCCCATCCTTACCGATCAGTCCAAAATCTCGGCGATGACGCCCGAACCGATCGTCCGGCCGCCCTCGCGTATCGCAAACCGCAATTCCTTCTCCATCGCGATCGGCGTCAATACCTCCGCCACCACCGTCACGTTGTCTCCC
>JAQVRW010000227.1 GCA_028700875.1 Candidatus Zixiibacteriota bacterium
TGGCCGGGTACCCTGTAACCATTCGGGCATTGGACCCGACGCTGCATGAATTTTTGCCGTCGCATGAAGACGTGCAAGCCCGGATCGCCGCGTTGGAAAAGAGCGACGAGGAATACGAAAGCAAACTGGCCGAAATCCATCGGTTGATCGCCCGGATCGAGGAATTGCACGAGGTCAACCCGATGCTGGGCCATCGCGGCTGCCGTCTGGGAATCGTCTTCCCCGAAATCACCGAGATGCAGGTCCGGGCCATTATCGAGGCCGCCTGTATTCTGACCAAGGCGGGCAAAAAGGTCTTGCCGGAGATCATGATTCCTCTGGTCGGCCACGTCAACGAGTTCATCAACCAGAAAGAGATCGTCCATCGCGTGGCCCTGGAAACGATGAGCCATTACAAGGTGCAGGTGGAGTACAAGGTCGGCACGATGATCGAGATTCCGCGGGCGGCGTTGACGGCCGACGATATCGCCAAAGAGGCCGAATTTTTCTCGTTCGGCACCAACGACCTGACGCAGATGACGATGGGCTTCTCGCGCGACGACGCCGGGAAATTCCTTCGCTACTATATTGAGAAAGGGATTCTGCCCAAAGATCCCTTCGTGTCGATCGATGTTACCGGCGTGGGTCAACTCGTGCGGATGGGCGTGGAGAAGGGCCGCTCGACCAATCCCACGCTGAAGGTGGGTATTTGCGGCGAGCACGGCGGCGATCCATCCTCCATCATCTTCTGCCATGAGGTGGGTCTGAACTACGTCTCCTGTTCGCCGTTCCGCGTGCCGATCGCCCGGCTGGTGGCGGCACAGGCGACAATCCGTGAAAAAGGTGGACCCTGCAAACCGACCGGAAAGAAAATGGTGGTCAAGGAACTGCCCGTCGTTCCTGCGATCAAATCGAAGGGCAAATCGGCGTCGAGCAGCGGCAAGAAAACGGCGGCAAATAAGAAAGCAGCCTCGACCAAGAAGAAACCCCTGCCCCGCATGTAGGGACGTGGGGATAGACGAAAAACGCCGGCCTTCGCGCCGGCGTTTTTATTTGACTCGATGGAGATGATTCAGCCGCGGATTTCGCGGCGACGGAATGGCGTTTCCGGAGGGCCGTTCTGTCCCTCCTTCATTCCTTTTCGCCAGGCCGCCATCCTGGCCGCGGCGCGGTCGTCCTCAATTTCCCTTATCCAAATGGCAGTCAGACGGGCATTCGGCGTCACCTCACAAATCAGGGTCTCGGTTAGCCGATAGGCGACAGCTTCAGTCTCCGAAGCGAAGGCGATTCGGACCAGCGATCTATCCGGCGAGGTTTCAACCCCGATCTCAGGAAGTTGATTCCGGAAGTCGAGCAGGCGGACATCGGCGGTCAAAGATACGTCGGGCCAGGCGATAGACGGATTGGCGATCCAGTTGGGGCGCGGGAGCAGGAGTTGGAGAAAAACCAGTTGTCCCTGGTTGTCGGTTTGCAGCGATAACAGGTCGGAATCGAGGTAGGAAAAAAATGTACGGGCCGGATAAAGAGGGACATAGAGGGCGTCTTCTTCCACCTGATAAAAACCCCGACTGAACCTGGATTCGGCAGCCGGGGTTTGAATGACGATTCTGGGGGGCGCCATGCTCATTTCTTCAGCGCCTTTTGCAGAGCCGTAATACGGTCTTTGGCCTGCTCGTATTCGGGCGTATTCGGGAAATCTTTTTTCAGCACCAGGAAATGATCCAATGCCTTCTTCTTGTCACCCTTTTCCTCGTAACAGCGTCCGAGTTTGTAATAGGCTGAAGGGCGCTGTTCGGAATCGGGATACTGCGTCAGCAACCGGTCGTACTCCTCGATCGCCCTCGGGTATTGCTTCATTTCGTAGTAGGCCTCGGCGATCCAGTACTGGCTATTGTCGCACAGTTCTCCCTTGGGGCAGAACTTGAGATAATCGGAAAACCCGGAAATGGCCAGGTCATACTGGCCCCGTCGCATGTCCTTGAAGGCGTTATCCCACAGATTGCGACAGTCCACGGAAGGGGCGGCGTCGGTTTTGGCCGGGGTGGCCCGGGTGGTATCGGCGGTGCGGGTGGTATCGGGCGGCGTTTGAATCGCCGATCCGGTTTCGGCCCGTCCCGGCGTGCGATACACCAGTTGCTGAAGATCATCGATCCGGTTTTGGATCTGCGCCCCCTGGCCGGTCAATTCGTCGATGGCGGCCATCATTTCCGCCCGCAGGCGGTTGTCCTGCTCCAGGCTGTTGGAGAGGAGGGAGTCTATCCGTTCCACGCGGGCGTTCAACAACCGCTGGTCATTGCGCACCTGATTGATCTTGTCTTCGATGCGCAACACATCCTGCTTGCTGGCGCACCCGGCGGCCAGAAAGACCATAACAATCAGGGATACCGCCGCGAGGCGATATCCCTGACCGGTTATTTTCCTATACGGCGTCATGGAACCCGGCTACTTGATGCGAAATGCCGCCCGACGGTTCTGGGCCCAGACGTCTTCGCCGGTCCCGGGCACTGCCGGACGTTCTTTGCCGTAGCTGATGGTTTTGATGCGATCGGCCGAAATGCCCAGGTCGATCAGATACTTCTTGACCGACTGCGCCCGGCGATCGCCCAGCGCGATGTTATATTCCACCGTGCCGCGTTCGTCGCAATGACCCTCGACCTCAATGTTGATATTCGGGAAATTCTTCATGATTCCCGCGTTTTTATCGAGCGCCACACGCTGATCGGTCCGGACGTTCGACTTGTCGAAGTCAAAATAGACGATCATGAAATCGGCTTCCTTGACTTCCGGAGCAGCCGGCTCTTGCGGCGGCGGCGGCGGCGCAGGCGGCGGCGGCGCCGGAGTGGTATCGACGGGCGTCGGTTGTTCCACCGGGACCGGCGTATTCTTGTGGCAGCCGTAGATCATCACCATGACTGCGATCAGTCCGATGATGAGCAGGAATTTCTTCATTATAATCCTCCTTGGTTCCAGTAATTGTCGATTCAGGTCATATTGTATAAAAACCGTACGCAATAAGCGGGTTTAAATCAACAAATATTTTATCCCCTTTTTATTAAAAACCCTATTGTCCATGACCGGACCAGGCCGGGTTGGTATTCCCGCCGCCCGTGGTCAGCCGCCGTTCCTCGTTGCCGAAGCGGTCCATAATGTACACTTCTTTCGTCCCGGATCGATTGGAGGAAAAGACGACATGGTTGCCATCGGGCGACCAACGCGGATTCTCGTTGTTGCCCAGTTCCGTCAGGACCCGGAAGTTTTCGCCGGTGACATCGATCGTACAAATATTGAACTTCCCGTTGACCCGGCTGACGAAAACGATCTTGTCCCCTTTGGGCGACCAATCCGGAGAATCGTTGTAGTTGCCGAGGAAAGTCAGGCGGCGGACATTGATGCCGTCCTTATCCATGATATACAGCTGCGGGTTGCCGATTCGGTCGGAGGTGAAAGCGATCTCGCTTCCGGTCGGCGACCAGCATGGCGAGGACTCGATCGCCGGGGAATAGGTCAGACGAGTTTTGATCTTGCCGGACCGGTCCAGTAGGTACAGTTCGGAATCGCCGTCGCGCGACAGCGAACAGACGATCAGCTTGTCATCGGGGGAGACCCGGCCGGTGGAGTTGACCCCGGGATAGGCGGCCAGAAGCTCGGTCGCGCCGCTGACGACGTCGTATTGATAAATCTGCGGATCGCCGCGCATGTAGGAAGTGAACAGGATATTGCGATCCTCCGGGGAAAAGGAGGGGGAAACGTTGATGGACTTGTTCCCGGTCAGCTGATAGATATTGGCCCCGTCGTAGTCGCACAGGTACAGTTCTTTGTTGCCGGTCCGGTCGGAGACAAAGCAAATACGGGTATCGAAAATCCCCTGCTCGCCGGTAAGGTAGTAGATGATTTCGTTGGCGATTTTATGGGCCAGGCGGCGGAAATTCGACGACGGCGACTTGAACGAACCGCGGGCGAATTCGATTCCCGACTTGGAGTAAAACAGTTTGTATTTGACGGTAAGTTCCGCTCCGGAAAACTCGGCTTCGCCACGGGCGACATATTCCGCTCCCAACTGGCTCCAACCCAGCAAGGTCATCGCGGACATTTCCATATGCCGCATGTAGAAGGTATCGGGAAGAACGACGTCGTAAAAGGGGGAGAAGTCGAGGTCGGCCCGGACGATGTCGGCCACCCGCACCACCGTGGTCGAGTCGGAGGAGAGGATAAAGCTCCCTGATTTGACGGTAAAATCGTCCACCGCGATTTTTGTAACCTCAACGCCCCGTTTTGTTTCCAGCCGGGCCGTGAAATCCTTGACCTGGGCCGGGCAAACGGAGGCGGCGGCCAGCAAAACGGCCAGCAATCCGGCCCGCGCCACTAATGTGCGCAGAAGTGTACGGCCATCCTCGCGATGATATTCACAATGCACGAACGTCGATATTTTTCTCATGGTTAACCCGGCTGATAAGGGAATTCAAGATGAATGCCGATTATGTCGTCCCGAAAATCAGACGGCAAAGGCGGCAGGGGTGAAGCCGATTGAACCGCCCGCAGGCAGGCCCGGTCATACGCTTCCACTCCCGATGATTTTTCTATTGCCGGATCGAGCACCGTTCCGGTGCGGATGATCTGGAAATAGATGACACAGGTCAGCGGTTGATTGGCCGCGACCGGATTGGCCCAGTTTTGCTGGATTTTTCCGAACGCCTGGATAAAATAGTACGGGTAATCGAACCCGGCGTTGTCCACCGAAACGGTGCCGAATTTGCTTCCCGGCCCCAACTGTCCGGTGACGTCTTTGCCCCCCTCGGCGCCTTCGCCCTTGGCGGCATCGCCTTTGTATTTGGTGTCGCGGGCGGGTTTGGCCGTTTCCTTCTTCTTGTCGGTTTTCTTCGTCTTGGCCTTCGATTCCGGGGTGGCGATAGGCACGGCGGTCTTTTCCTCGACCGTTTTCTGAGGCACGGAAGCCTTGAGATTATCCCCTCGCAACAGGGCCGGATTCCCCAGCGGCGGCAGGGATATGAGATTGACCGTTACGGCGTCGAACTTGGGCCGCATGGCGGCCACGAACGGGTTCAGCATGGTCACCATTAGGATCAGGGCGACGTGCAGGATGATGGAATAGACCAGGTCCCGGGTAGCGATGCCCATCACTTCCTCCGGGTCGTTCTATCCTCGACCGGCGAGGTGACCAGCCCCAGGTATTCGATACCCATGTTTCGCAACCGGCCGATGACGTTCACCACTTCGGCATAGACGACGCCGCTGTCGGCGCGGATATACACCGAAGAGGTGTTCTTGCTTTTCATGACCTCGTCCAGTTTCTTCTCGAAATCGGGCAACCGCACCCAGACGTCGTTGACGAAAACCCCGCCCTTTTTGTCGAT
>JAQVRW010000228.1 GCA_028700875.1 Candidatus Zixiibacteriota bacterium
GTGCGCCTGTACGCCTGGGATAAGTCTTCAATTACCATAGGGTTTCATCAAACGCTGGAACGGGCGGTGGATCGTCTGAAGCTGGGTGATACGCCGGTCGTACGCCGTATCACCGGCGGTCGGGCGTTGCTTCATGATGACGGTGAACTGACGTATGCCATAGCCGGGAATTTTCTACGCCAGCCCATTCTGGGCGACACGCTGGCGGCCAGCTATCATACTATTGCCGAAGCAATTATCCGGTTTTATCGGTTGCTTGGATGGCCTGCGGCCGTGGCCAGACGGGACGATCCGGTATTGCTTTCCGGGTCAACGGGAATACAGAAGGGATGTTTCGCCTCGGTTTCGCGGTTTGAGATCACCGCTTTCGGGCAGAAACTGGCCGCATCTTCCCAACGTCGCAGCCGTACCGCCCTGATCCAGCATGGGGCGATCCGAATCGCCCCGCCCACGCGCCATCCGGCCATCATCGATCTTCCTCAGGCGGTTGCCGGAGAAGCGTTTTGGACCCCGGCAGGTTCGCGCGGAGACCTGGAAACGACGATGATCCGCGCGTGTGAGGAAACATTTGGCGTGTCGATGGTTCTCGAACCCTTCTCCGAGGCGGAAAAGGTCGCGATCGGAGCGCTGGCGGGGTCCTACAAAAACCTTGCCGGCGGCCATGATTTGATTAAACAACCCCCCGGTGACAAGAGTCTTAAATGCAGAGGTGAGGGATGTCGGGAAGGGCAAAAAACCTCTTGACTCGAGGCGGGAAATTATAGTATTATCAAAACTTGTGGTGCCGGATGGTCCGGCGCGGGCGGGGTCAATAAGCGGTCCCGCTTGGGTGTGGATGCTGGGAAAGGTTAGGTAAACAAGGTTTGTTGAGCGATAACGTTGTTCGACAGGCTTATATCCCTCACATCAGAATGAATGGACGTTACAAACCCAGTGAGGAGGGTTCGGAAATGGCGAGCCGTGTTTTGAGGCCGGCGGTTTTCGCATTAGCTGCGGTGCTGGTGCTGCTTCTGGCGACGCAGGCGGCGTTTGGCGCCTCCGTGGGTCGTATCAAAGGTACCGTCACCGACAGCAAGACCGGAGATCCGCTGTTCGGCGTGTCGGTTCAGATCGAAGGAACCACCATGGGCGCGAAGACCGACATCGATGGCAACTACATCATTTTGTCGGTGCCGCCGGGTACCTATAATCTGAAAGTAACCCTTTTGTCGTACGAAGGGGTCCAGGTTCAAGGGGTGCGGGTCGATACCGACCAGACCTCGGAAAACAACATGCAGATGAAGCAGACCGTCATCGAAACCGGCAAGGTGACCATTGTCAAAGGACAACGGAAAGGCATTGATATCAACCAGACCGGTACGGTGAATATCAGAACCCAGAAGGAAATCCAGTCGGCGCCGGTAGCCACGGTGCAGGACCTGTTGGCGAAAGAAACCGGCATCACCGTGGACGCGCAGGGTGAACTGCACATCCGCGGCGGGCGCGCCGGTGAAACCACCTACCTGGTGGACGGTGTCAACTATTCCGACCCGCTGGGTGGCCGGGCCCCGGTGGATGCCGGCATCAATATTTCCTCGTCGGCGGTTCTGGAGCTGCAGGTCATCAAGGACGGCTTCGACCCTGAATACGGCGAGGCTCTGTCCGGCATCGTCAAGATCACCTCGCCGACAGGCTCGGCGCAAAGAACCCGAACCGGCCTTCAGTTCTACACGGACGACTTCGGGACCAACAAGCTCAACAAATATTCCGAAAACTACGATCGGGGCGAGTTCAACGTCTCCGGCCCTGATCCTTTGCTGACCAGTCGCATTTTGCCGGCCCTGGGCATCAATTATTTCCAGGATAAGGAATTCACCTACTATCTCTTCGCCGATTTCACGAAAACCGACACCCGGTTGCCGTATTCGCGGTATACTTCGCCCGCGACGGAGAAGAAATATTCCGGCCTCAATATCCTGGGAATCAACATCCCGGATCGGCAGAACAACCAGTACAGCCTCGACTTCACGCTGGCCTTCAACCCCACCAACAACATGCAGGCTAAAGCACTATATAAGGGGATGCGGTCATCGGCGACGGATTTCGACTGGTTGTACCGCTATACGCCGGCCACGGCTCCGGTCTCCTGGTACAATACTAATAGCGTATCGTTTCAGCTGAAGCAGGTCTTATCGAAGTCATCGGATTATGAAATCAACCTTTCCTACTGGGGATCGCGTTATACGGAAAAGCCGGGCGACCCGGATCACCCCGGCGAGGGATTGGATCCCGATGATTTCCTGTTCATCGATCAATATGAGACCTACGAAGATATCGATAACGACAACGTGTTCGATTCCTATGAACCGTTCATCAATATCTTCCCCGATTCCGTCAAGTACGGCAGCATCTACATCCCGAATCGCAACGAAGGGGACATCAGCGTGGCGGTCGATGATCAGATCGGCGGCCTGTGGTATCCGTCATACGATCTCAACGGTAACGGGATTATCGACCAGTACGAGGGCGAGCCGTTCGTGGACCTCAACGGCAACGGCATCTGGGACATGGGGGACAAGCTGACCCGCGACATAAACGGCAACGGCGTCTATGATGAAGATTTACGCGACGCCACCTCGCCGTCTGCCACCACCCGTGAAGAGCCGTACATCGACGGTGATTCCTCGCTGGGCGAGCCGTTCACCGACGTCAACAAGAACGGCATCTACGACGAAGGGATCGATCGTTTCATGACCGCGTTGGATCCGACCAATAACCAGGATTTGAACCGGAACAACCGGTACGACGGCCCCAACGATCCCTGGGTTCCGGGCATTCCGTACATCGACTACAACGGCAACGGCGTCTACGACGCGCCGAACAATCGTTATGATCCGGGCGAGCCGTATACCGATATTAACAAGAACGGCGAGCATGACACGGGCGGTGACAATTCCACCGGGTTTCTGCTCTATGGCTACGGCCAGGGAGGCAGTTATCCCAACGTCTGGACCGAGGAAAAGGTCGATAAATATACATTAAAGGGAAACCTGAAGAAGGCGATCGGCCGCGCGCACGAAATCAAGACCGGGTTCGAACTGCGGAAGGAAAAGATCGGCGTCGCGTCGATTCAGGGGTTGCAGTATTACAGCACGACCAACGACAAGTATGTCTACTCTGATCGCGGCAACGTCCGCGACTTCTATTCTCGCAAACCCTACGTCGTGGTGGCCTATTTCCGCGACAAGATCGAGTATGGTTCATTGGTGGCTTCGCTGGGTATGCGGGCCGATTTGTTCTTCCAGGATAAACTGGAAGGCGTGTCCAAGATTCAGGATGTCACCGGAAACAAGGTACAGAAGCTCCGGAACAAATTCTCGCCTCGCGTGTCGATCAACTACCCGATTTCGGAAAAGGCGATGATTCGGTTCAACTACGGCCACTTTTATGACCTGCCGTCGTATACGCGGATGTACCGGAACTCCAACCCCTACGGGCGCGGGGATGTCTCGCTGGTGGGTAACCCCAACCTGAACTATATGAAGACGGTCAACTACACGTTCGGCCTCAACTACGCCGTCACCGATGAGTATTCGGTGAAGCTGTCCGGTTATTACAAGGATTACTTCGACATCGTTGCCACCTCGACGTACGGCACCGGCGCCGGTGCCTTCTCTTATTATGACAACACCGACTACGCCCGCATCCGCGGGTTCGAACTCGAATTCGGCCGCGAAGCGTCCCGATTCATCAACGGCACGCTCAGCTATACATACCAGTTCGCGTACGGGAAGTCATCCTCCGACGCCGAAAACTACCAACGGCTTCTGGCGCAGGATGCCATCCCGATCGATGAAAATCCGCTGGACTGGGATATTCGTCACCGGGTGGCTTTGTGGTTGCAGATGTATTTTACCGACCGTGACCATCCGCGGCTGTTCGGCTTGGCCATCCCCAACGATTGGGATATGTCGATTTACTGGCAGTTCCAGAGCGGCTTCCCCTTCACTCCCCAAAAAACCTATCCGGGGATGAAGCTCGATATCGGCGAGTCGCCGTTGACCAACTCGATGCGGCTGCCCGCGACCGCCTATACGGATATAAAGTTCCACAAGCGGTTCCGGTTGTCGGGGATGGAATACACATTCCAGGTTTGGATCAACAACCTCTTCGACAATAAGAACGTCGTTTATGTCAATACGGCCACGGGTCGTCCCGATACCGACAATAACCAATCCGGCGTTATCGGCGGCGGCACCGAACGGCAAGCTAACCCCGCCAATTGGGGCCGCGGACGGCAGATCATCCTCGGCCTGGGACTTCAGTTCTAATGACACGGTTAGTAACGGAGAATGTTCGCTCTAAGCAGAGTATAAACGGGAGCATGCAGATGTCAGGCAAAAGAGAAATTACGACCGGCAGACGGTTGCTTCTCCTGATTCTGGGAGCTTGGTGCCTCATGGCACTGCCGACCGACCTTTTCGGCCAGGCCAAGGTCGGGACGGCTGGAGCCAAGTTTCTTGATATCGGAGTGTCTGCTCGGGCCATAGGAATGGGCCAGGCGTATTCGGCGATCGCCAACGACGTTTCGGCCATTTATTACAACCCGGCCGGGTTGACGCAGTTGTTCAGCCGTGAGGCGATGTTCACTCATGTCGACTATCCGGCCGACATCACCTATGAATTCGCCGGAATCGCCATTCCCGTTGAGAATGTCTCGGGAGTGTTCGGATTGGGCTTTTATTTCCTCAATTCGGGCGATATCCCCTTGACGACTTACTCCCATCCCGAGGGTACCGGTGAGTATTTCCGGGCCTACGACTTCGCGGTGGCGGCCACGTTCGCCCGAAGCCTGACCGAGCATTTCTCACTGGGAGGGACGTTCAAATACGTGGGTGAGTTTTTCGACAACGAATCGGCCCAGGGCTGGGCGGCCGACGTCGGGACCCTGTACGATACCGGCTATCGCGGTTTCAAGATCGCCATCAGTATCGTCAACTTCGGCCCCGACATGACCATGGCCCAGCAGTCGTACCCGTTGCCGATCAACTTCAAGTTCGGCGGTTCCTTCAATATCGTCGAGTCGCCGGATCATCTGGCCGTGCTGGCCCTCGAAGGCGCGCACCCGTCCGACAACCTCGAGCAGTATAACGCCGGTCTGGAGTACTGGTATCTGGACCGCTTCTCGGTTCGTGTCGGGGATCGGTTCAACTACGATGCCGGCGGATTTACGGCGGGCGTCGGGTTGAAATGGCCGCTGGGTGAAGCCCGGGAAATCAGGATTGACTATGGATATCAGGACTTCGGTTTTCTGCGGGAAGTCCACCGGTTCTCATTGACGGTAGCCTTTTGAGGGAGT
>JAQVRW010000229.1 GCA_028700875.1 Candidatus Zixiibacteriota bacterium
CAATCAACCGCGACCACGAACAGATTTTTGCGGTTTTCCGCGTAGGCTTTGTCGGCATACGGACCGTCGGTCAAGACCTTGTCGTGGATGGCAAGAGCCGCCAATTCGCACGGACGCACGCCGATGAAAGCCCGCATTTGGGATTTCTCTTCATGCGGAACGATGTCGAATCGCCGTTCGGTCTTCCGGACTTCGTACAGGTTTTTTTCGGGGGGATACAGGAATTTCTTCCAGGAGGTCGGTCCGACCGTGTACCCGAACAACGTCCCGGCTTCGTCTTTCGACAGGCGATAGGAACCGTTGTCCTGGTTGTCCAGCCAGCCAGCCGGCAGATCGTCGACAGACGATATCTGATCATACACGATTGCGTTGCTGCCGAGCATGGGTCCGTAAAGACCGTACCCGGCTTTGCTTAGGGAGTCAAAAAGACACTGAAGGTCTTTTCTCTCAACCACCGTCTTAGTATTTGTTTGCATTTTGGTCATCGACATTGTGAATTTATTCACATTCTGTAAGAATGATTACCCAATATCCCCTCGTTTGTCAATAGCAAAATCAGTTTTTTTCTTTTTCCAGACAAGCAACGATATTTTCGGTGGTTCGGCTGAAACCCGCGCCCATCGGGAAAGCCCTGGTAAGTCGATTTTGCCTGTCCGTGAAAAAAAAAGAGAAGATAGGGGATTGTACTGCAAATTTCGCTTGACAGTATTTTTTTTCGCTGCATCTTATTATCGAGAGAGGTAAGGTGGGCAACATTTTGCCGTGATTCCGTTTGCTCACCTGCGACATATCTGTCCTTTGAGAAGGGTGTTCCCTATCGGGGGTGTTCTGTCGACTGGGATTCGATCCGGCCGGCCAGGCATTTATCCTGTTGGGTATGCCTGGTGGAAGGAGATGAAAGAGGTCGAGGACAGGTTATGTAATCTGATTTAGACAGGTTACCGGGCTAGAATTGCGATTTTGGGAAAAAG
Source organism: Candidatus Zixiibacteriota bacterium (assembly GCA_028700875.1). Lineage (GTDB taxonomy): Bacteria > Zixibacteria > MSB-5A5 > GN15 > JAAZOE01 > JAAZOE01. Next base: position 972 of record JAQVRW010000229.1, read on the forward strand.
GGTAACTCCACGAGTATCGAGTTTTGATTGATGATGAAAAGAACCCCCTCATTGATCCTTCGGGTTGTTCACCCGTGCTGCCGGCCATGTGAGTAGTGGTTGGGACAACGCCGGGCGCGTCGATTTCCGATGGCGTGCCTGGGGCGGTGATCGCCTGATTTGCGGCAAGAGGCCGCAATCGGGTAATGAGGATGTCCCTCAACATCTTAACTCACTCGTAGGAGGTTTCCCATGAAAAAGCTAGTCGCGCTAGCTCTGTTTTTGGTCGTATGTTTTGGATGGTTTGTCGCACCGCTTGTGGCTGATGGTGAGGATCCGATTATTCCCATCGTAAACAAGTCAGCGACGCCATCGGGAGAAGACAGCAAGACCGATACGACGATTTCGCCCACGGTGGACGAGGGAGCAGGTCTTACGGAACAGATAATCGAAGGATTGGGACTTGACCCGTTCATCGAAATTGCATTGGTTGAGCTGATCGAAGGGTAATGACATTTTAGGGAGCTCATGCACTGCCTGACATGAACCGAACTGTTTGGCAAGTTCTAGGAATTGCCCAGAGACTTCTTGATGACAGGAAGTTCAAGGAGGCGGCGAAGGCCTTGGGAGAAATCGACCCCGAGTCGATTTCTCCCGAGGAAAAGGCGTTTTATTGCCTGATTCGGGTGGAATGCGGCCTCTTATTGGGAGATTATGCCACCGAAGAATATTTGAACCGCGGTTTGCAGTATTACCGAGAAAAGCAGGATGATGAAAATTTCGCTCGGGCTAAGTTGTTGCAAGGGTGGAAATTGGCTGCGCAAACCCAGTATTTTGAAGCCCGGGAGGCATTGACGGAAGCGGGGGCCGCATACCGGAAGTGTAAAAGCGAAGCGGGACAAGCACGCGTATTTGCCCGGTTGGGATATGTGTATCTTCAACTTGGCGATCTCGAAACGGCCGAGAACTATCTTCGGCGGTCCGGACATTACTATGAGCAACAACAGGATTATTCCCGGTTAGGGATAGTCCTCATGAGTCTGGCCACAAACAGCATCACTTGCGGTTACATACAGAAGGGATTGACAGTCCTGCGAGAGATTGGACCTAATCTTCCTCTTCTTTCCGACTTGGATCAAGGCAATTTCTATTCCACTATCTCAGTTCCGACGGCCTTGATCGGGGATTTCACCCAAGCATACCGAGCCATTAATAAGGCGACCGAGATTATGGAGAATTATCCCAGGGAAAAGGCCAGATGCCTTTTCAAACTGGGGCGAATACTGCTATTGGACGATAATCCGACGAAAGCGGAAGCGGCATTTTGGGAAGGACTTCGTATCGTCACCAAGATCAATCCAGCGTCGGCGCAATCATATAAACGATACCTGGCCGAAGTCTATTTGGAGTTGGGGAAATACGAGGATGCGTCTGAACATTTGATCGAAGCCATGAAACTGGCCGAGGATATGACGGATCGGTCTGAGATTGCCCAATGCCATCGGGTCAAAGCTCTCCTATTTCTGGAAAAGTCGCAGGATGCGGAAGCACGAGATGAATTTAGAGAGGCCTTGGAGATATTTTCCCGCATCAACCATCGTCTCTATCTCGCCGTAACCCGTTATCAGGCAGCGAAGTCGGGTCTGTTTCCGACAGGCGAACGACACGCATTGCTCTATTTGGCCCGTGAGTATTTTGAAAGCGAAAAACTCGTACCATATATCGAAAAAGTCAAGCTTGCCTCCCTCACAGATGTCGCTGTACCCCGGCGGACCGTGCAATCCGAGGCCAAGCCGCCGGTGTTTGTGGCGGTCAACTCCGAAGTCAAGCGCCTGCTCGACTTGGCCCGTCAGGCGGCTCGCTCCGATATTGCCATTTTATTAACCGGGCCCACCGGTACGGGGAAGGACTTGTTGGCGGAGTATATTCATTATTACTCCGGGCGCTCGGGACGGTTCATCGCCGTGAATTCGGCCGCCATTCCCGAGAACATGATTGAGGCAGAGTTATTTGGATACAGCCGGGGGGCTTACACCGGGGCCGACCGTGAGAAGACCGGGTTGATAGAAGAGGCCCATAACGGCACCTTGTACCTGAATGAGATCGCCGATTCTTCGCCGGTATTCCAGGCCAAGCTGTTGGACGCTTTGGAGCGCAAAGCGATACGACGGTTAGGGGAGAACACGGAACGGCAAATCGCCTTCCGTTTAATCGCGGCCACCAACCATAATATCGAGGAAATGGTCGCGGACGGCCGTTTCCGGATCGATCTATATCATCGAATAAGCGAAATCGGAATCAATCTTCTTACTCTGGCTGAGCGGCCTGACGACATTCCCGAATTGGTTCGCCATTTCCTTGCCGCCAACGACGTTTCTTTCGATCCTGAGAAAAACCACCGCGAATTGGAAGCGATATATGCTTCCTTCAGGGGGCGTATTTGGCCGGGGAATGTCCGTCAATTGAAGTCCGAGGTGGCGCGGCTTACCCTCATGACCAAAGGCGACATACGGCGGATGCCCGCCGCACTGGCTCAATATGGGCCGAATACCAATGTGCGGGAACACCTGGCGGCGATATTGGAAAGGACCGGATGGAACCGTCGTGAGACGGCAAGGTTATTGGGTATCAATGAGATAACGGTTCGACGGTGGATAAAGAAACATAACCTTACTGCTCCCGGAAACTGACTGCTTTCTTCGAGGTTGCGACATTGCGACCTCGCGTATGCGACATATGTCGCGCCTTCGTTACCAAGACAAATCTGAACTGACACTTTGGCGTCGCGTCACGGCGCGCGACTTTTTCCCGATTGCGCGCATTAGTTGACATGCGATGTCCCCGTATCGACTGGCTTTTATTCGTTGCGATAGGGCAACTTGCAGTTGGCTTATCCTTTTTATCCTCGATTCGGCATACTGTTTGATACCTGTTCAAATTAGATAATAGTATTTTGTCGATTTTTTAGAAGGCGCGACTGCCCAAAACGGCAAAATGTAAACCTCCTTCCTCTCTTGTTTTTATGGCGGTCGCATAGGCACACGCCCGCCAGGGCGTGTGCCCTCCTACTGGGGAATCGGCAAAAAAGGGGTGATGTAGTTGTCGTTCCGTGCCGGCCGTGGGCGGCTGGGTTCGGAATGGGAAGCGTGCAGGAGACGTAGGAGTAGAAGCGGGCGCCGACCGGGGCTGGCGAAGTAAAAGGGATGTCCGGGTAACCGGTCAGGGAAGCGGAAAAGCCTTTAAGACCTCCTTCCTCTCTTTTATTATGGTGCCCGCAACAGAACACTCCCCGCCAGGGGTTGTGTTCTCTGCAACTGCCGGGCCGGACGAGAAATCGAGTGCCCAATGAGGTTTCTCGCCCGCCCGGCAACTTTTTTATATCCCCGATCAGACCGGATGTCATGGCCCGTCGATTCCTTTAATGTCCTTGGCGAAGCCGATATATTCCTTATATAGTTATAATAATAAATATTTCGACGGCCGCAGGCGGTGGCAGGTCGCCATGCCCTGTCCGCGCCTCGGCAGGCAGGGCCATTTTTCGATGGAAGAAGGGGGATGACGATGGCGTCCGGCGAACGAACCGAGAATGACCAAAAATACTGCAGGTGATCGGGCCGAGGATTAGCAACGGAGGGACTCCGGGATTCGAAGCAAAAATCGAACACGGCCGGGGGTCGGCTTGCCCCGCCTATTGTATTGTATCATAAGGCATTAGGCGATTATTGATAAGTCGATGGAACGATCGGGCAAATCTAGTGTTACGATAAGACTGAGGAAAAAGCAGGCTGAACCGGCAAAGAAAAAAGAGGGTTTGGAAGTGCATTTTGATTACTAAAAACACTTGACAACATTATCAACGGCCTATTTATTAGGCGCGTTGGTGTTCCCGGTGTCAGTTTGAAAGAGTTAACCAGGTCGCTAACGGAAAAGTATTAACAGAGGAAAAAGCGGGAAAATCAGGCGATTGAGATTGAATTAAATCCCAAGGAGAAGACAAGCGGATTTAAGCGTCCTTGATTGGATGTGTGCGGGTAGGCCGGGCTTGCGCATGTCCTTTTTTTTTAACCCGAGATTCTAACCGGTGAAGAGGTGTAACACAATGTTCAAGAGAGTTTCAATTGTTATGGCGGCTCTGGCTTTGCTTTTCGTGGCTGGTTGCAGCAAAGCTCCTGAGGTCGAAATGAAGAATGCGGATACGGCGATGCAGGCTGCCGTGACGGCTGAGGCCGAACAGTATGCACCGGAGTCCTACCGTATCGCTAACGACACTCTGAGCGCCGCGAAGGCTGCCAAGACGGAGCAGGATTCCAAGTTTGCGTTGTTCAGAAGCTATGGCAAGTCCAAAGCCATGTTCGTTTCCGCCCAGGCCCTGGCCGACAAAGCC
>JAQVRW010000230.1 GCA_028700875.1 Candidatus Zixiibacteriota bacterium
TGACCGTCCCGGCGTCAGTGGCCGACAGTCCCGATGCGGGACCGCCATCCCAGCGCCAACAGGGCAACCACGCAAAAACCGGCTCCTGTATAGAACGTATACGAAGCTCCCAACTGATCCCACAGCAACCCGGCGACCGCACTGGCAATAAGCATTGCGATCCCGCTCATCAAATTGAAAAAACCATAGGCGGTGCCGCGTAAATCGGCAGGCGCCGCATGAGCCACCATCGTGGCCAGCAGGCCCTGCGTCATGCCCATATGGATGCCCCAGAGCGAAACGCCGACGAACATTACAACCCAATGATCGTTGATGGCCAGCACGAGATCGGCGGCAATCAGTACGACCAGGCCAACCGTCAGGAGTCTGGTGTGGCTCATTTTGTCCGAGAGCCTGCCGAATGGATACGCCGTCAGCGAGTAGATCAGGTTCATGGCCACCATAACCAGGGGCACCAAGGCCAGGGGGATGCCGGCCTGCTGCGCACGCAGCACGAGAAAAGCCTCGCTGAAACGAGCCAGCGTGAACAAAGCGCCGATACTCACGACCCACCAATACGCGCCGCCCAGACGCTTCAAGTTATCGCGACGGATTGGATTAGAACGTTTTCCCTTTTGCCGGGTCTTTGGCTCACGCAAACCGAAATAGAGCAACGCCACGGACATCATGCCGGGAATTACGGCTACCCAAAACACCGCCCGGAAATTGTTGGCCCAAAGCAGCATCAATCCGGCCCCCAAAAGCGGGCCGATGAAGGCACCGACGGTATCCAGGGACTGACGCAATCCAAAGGACGCTCCGCGTAAATTCGCGGGCGTTATGTCGGCGATCAATGCATCCCGGGGAGCGCCTCGTATACCCTTGCCGATTCGATCTAGCAGGCGGGCCGTTAACACAACGCCCGAGGAGGATGCGATGGCGAAAAGCGGTTTGGTCAACGCGCCCAGGGCATATCCCAAAACCGCCAAACCTTTGCGCTTGCCCAGAAAGTCGCTTAATACGCCTGAGAATACCTTGACGATCAACGCGGTGGATTCGGCCAGGCCCTCGATCAACCCGACGGTGAAGGCGCCCAACCCCAGGGTCGTGACCATGAACAACGGCAACAAGCTGTGAATCATTTCCGAAGAAATATCCATCAGCATGCTGACGATACCCAGCACCCATACTCCGGATGGAATTCGGTCGGGCTTCGCGCCGATCGCGTCCCTGGAGTCCTCTCTCATCTACCCACCATCGTTCTCTACCGCATCCTGCTCGATGTCTATCATCAAGCAATTCGGACAAGATGAAACCATAATCTAAGCACAGATTCCCCTGATCGCAACCGCTTGCGGACAATGCTCCCGGTAAGAACTACTTTCAGTTGACCCGCCACGCCAGCATCCCGGCGGAGTTTCCTTTCTGAGGTTTCACCTTCATCCGGACAACCGAGGTCTTGGCCGGTTGGAATGTCACCGTATTATATTTGTCGAGGGCCACGCCGTAAGGATCGGTCTTGACCACGTCCGCCCAGTTTCCTCTTGAATCCTTGACCATCAAACTCCAGTACTCAGGCGACCGGTAGTTGCCGTCGTAATGATCGAGGTTCAACCAGTACACCTTGGACTCCGACAGCGTGACCGGTGCCTTGAAATCATACTGCACCCATTTTTCCGGATGTTCACTCTCCCAGAAATAGAAGTAATTCTTGTCTATATCCGCGGAGCTTTTGGGGTCGAAACCGGTGTTCAATCCCCATACCCATTCCAAAGACGACGATGCCGTCACTTCCCGCTCTTTGCCCCCGCCCGTCCGAGAGGAAGTTAACCTGCGAATCCTCATTCCCGGCACCTTCCATTGGTTTTCTTAATTGACAGTATCGCCGGCGTTCCTGTCAACAAGAATCCCAAATCGGCCGGGAGGAAGCGAATGTCGTGACCCATGGTCATGGCCGCCGGGTAATATCAAATCGGGCATGCGAACCGGTCATGATTTTGACTTGCTATCGAATGCAAGTCTAACGATCTTTTGAAACAGCAATTATGATTAACGATGACGACAACGGTGTTCCACGGGTCCGATGCGGACCGATTCGGTGGCTAGACAATCCCCTTCGCGCGCCCATCGAAGAAGCCGTCTCCGAATACAAAGGGAGTGCGTGGAGGATAAGGAGCGAAAGCGATTTGTCTGAATTCGCCTGCCACCGTTGCGCCGTCGTATCGGACGGTTCATCCGCCGTCTTTTTCAAATACAGCGAAGCGGCCGAGGCGAAACGGCAATTTGAGGTTGAACTATCCGGCCTGACCACTCTTTCGAAGAGAGCCGGAATCCTGATACCGCGGCCCATCGCTATCGTGGCCGCGGAAAATGGATGGCTCCTCATCATGGAAGCCCTGGAAGCCGTCGAACGGGGACCTCGCCAATGGCGGCAAATCGGAACCGCGCTGGCGCGTATCCATCGAGTAAAAGGCGAAAATTGCGGTTTCGAAGAAAATGGTTTCTGCGGTCCCCTATACCAGGACAACACCCCGATACAGGACTGGATGACATTCTACAGGGATCGGCGTCTGCTGCCTCGGCTCAGGGCCGCCGTCGATTCCGGGAACATTCCTTCCGCCGTGGTTTCCAAAGTGGAGATGCTGGTCCCGCGCCTTCCGGATCTATGCGGTCCCGAGGTAACACCTTCGCTGCTGCACGGAGATGCGCAGCAGAACAACTTCATAAGCACCGCCGAAGGAACCTATGTCATAGACCCTGCCGTCTATTATGGCAACCCCGAAATAGACCTTGCCCTTATCGACAGCTTTCAGCCGATGCCGGATGCCGTCTTTGACGGTTATCGCGACGAATTGCCGATTGATTCGGGATTCTTCGAGCGACGCGACGTATGGCGGCTTCCCCTGTATCTTGCCGCCGTCGCCATTGAAGGTCCCATGCACCTGAACCGCCTGACCGATGCCCTTCGGCGGTATCTGTAACACAGCATATCGGAGCCATGCCCGGCCGATGGAAAACATGAATCCGACATCGAGCACACTCTATCCCGAATTGAATGCCGTCTTACGGGAGTTGGTGAGCGGTGTCAGGCGCGTCCTGGGCGACAATTTCGTCGCGGCCTTCCTGCAAGGTTCTTTCGCCGTCGGGGATTTCGATGAACACAGCGATGTCGATTTCGTCATCGTGATCGGCGGGGTAATTCCAGATGCCCAGCTTCGGAATTTGCGGTCCATGCATGAACGCATCTTCGATCTCGATTCGGAATGGGCCAGGCATCTGGAGGGTTCCTACTTTCCGGTGGCGGTCTTGCGCGACTATACCCAGACCGGCCGGGAATTGTGGTATTTGGATAATGGCTCGCGCGCGCTGGTAAGGTCAAATCACTGCAATAATGTCGCCGTCAGGTGGATTCTGCGGGAGAAGGGTGTCGTATTGGCCGGCCCCGAACCGTCGACCCTGATCGACCCGATTCCGGTTGCAGTCCTGCGTCGGGCGATTTTGACTTCCATCAATGAATCGGGCCGGGAGATTCTGGCGCATCCGGAGCGGTACAACAATCGCTTCTATCAATCGTTTATCGTTCTGCATTACTGCCGAAAGTTGCACGACCTGCGTGCCGGTACGGTTGGATCGAAGCGCTCCGGAGCCGAATGGGTCAAACGCAATCTGGATCAATCGTGGGCAAGTCTTATCGATCGGGCGTGGTCCGGGAGACCAAACCCGGCATATTCCATTCGGCAGCCGGCGGATAATGCCGATTTCGAGCGGACTCTGCAATTTGTCAGGCAAGTGATGGATGCGGCCAACGCCTTTGCCGAGGCGGAGGGAATATTGTCTTGACATCGGAAGGTGTGCCTGCGTCTATGGTTTCAAGACAGTCTGCATCGTTGAACAATGCAGGGGATTGTGACCGAACAACAAAGTCATTTTAATAAGTATCAAAAAGACAGGACAGCTGGTTCGAAAATGATAAGAGGAGGCGGGATATGATACGGAAGTTGTCGGTATTGTTATTCATGGCGGTCATTATGCTCGCCAATGAGGGATCGGCCCAGTACCAGAAAGTGAACAGTCATGGATTGGACATCTATTTTCGCATCTTTGGCAAAGGGACGCCGATTCTTATTGTCGGCGGCGGCCCCGGCGATGTCTCCGACCGCGTTCTGGGCATTTGTGACCTGCTGTCGCAATCATACCAGTGCATCCTGGTGGATCAGCGGGGAACCGGATTGTCGTCACCCACCAAATATGATTCCACGACAATATCCGTTGCCCTTACGCTGGACGATTTCGAGACGATACGAACCAGTCTGGGATATAAAGACTGGGTGGTTTTGGGCGCATCGTATGGCGGGTATCTGGCTTCGCTGTATGCCGCCGATTATCCGGCGTCCATATCGTCGATCATTTTCGTCGGCACCGCGGGATTGAATATGGATCTGTTCGCCTATTTCCTCGATAATATCATGGTTCGGCTGCAGCCGGCGGATATCGAGGTTATCAAATATTGGGATGATTCGGCCATCATGGCGCAGGATCCACAGAAGGCGCAAGTGGAGCAGATTCGAGCCATGATGCCGGCTTATTTCTATGACCGGAATAAGTCTCTGCTGGTGAGTGAGCCAATGGAATTGACCGATTTCAATTTCGATGTCGGCAGATGGATATTCGCGGATATTGGAAAACGGAATCTTGACCTGACGAAAATGGGGTTGTCCTACGATAAACCGGTCCTTATTCTCCATGGTCGTCAGGACCCCATGGGAGAATCGATTCCGCAAATCGTCTCGCGCTTCTATGCGAAATCGAAATTGGTATTCCTCGAAAGATGCGGCCATTATTCATGGGTCGAACAGCCGGAGCCGTTTTATGCGGCCATCAAGGATTTCCTTCCGCCCGGCAAATAACCGTCTTCCAGATTGGGCAACGCGATGGGCCGGTTACCCGCCTCAGCCTTGTTGAGGTGGATTCCCGCTTGGACGCCGGGTGTTCGCCATAGCGAACCCGTCAACTTTCATCCTGTGCCACCCCCAGACTCGTTTTGGCGGTGGTTTTATCCGGCCCCAATCGCCCCATGAGGCTAGATAGCATTGCGGCTTATTCGATCCCCGCTGGTTTCATTTTTTACATTGACATTTCGGTAATTGCAGCCTATTATTATTTCATCATCACTATGATGACATCATCGGGCAGGAGATTGATTCTCGAGGCGGGGAATTTATTCTAACCGACAGCAAGCTGCCGTGGGTTAAGGCAAAAAGGTATCTCCACATGTGCAAAGATGATAATTACGTCTCCACGGAATCGATAGTTGAGAATCCGGGACCAGGTGGACATGAGGAGATCGGAA
>JAQVRW010000231.1 GCA_028700875.1 Candidatus Zixiibacteriota bacterium
CCGAATTGGCTGGAGGCGAAGTAGTGATTATCGGATTGACTGGCCTGATGGGTTCGGGGAAGTCCGAAGTGGCTGCGGTCTTCGCCGAAATGGGTGCCGTCTATATCAGCGCCGACGCCATCGGGCGACAGGTGCTCGAAACCGATTCGGTCGTCTTCTACCGCCTCCTGACCGCTTTCGGCGTGAGCATTTTGAATAGAAATCTGACCTTGAACCGGAAACTATTGGGACGATTGGCCTTTTTGTCCCTGGCCAACGCCGCCAAGCTCAACGAGATCGTCCATCCGCCCCTCCTGAAACGACTGGACATGGAAATGGCCCGCACGCGGCGGCAGGGCCGACACGCGGTGGTTGATGCTGCCCTGTTGGTCCAATGGAGATACGATAAACGGGTGGATTGCACCGTGCTGGTGACTTCCTCTGAGCGCCGACGGTACCGGCGGCTCGTGAATCGTGGATTCGACCCTGAGGAAATCCATCAACGATTGCAATCCCAATTGCCCGTTTCCGAACTCCGACGGCACGCCGACTATGTCATTACCAATAACGGCGACCTTGCCACGCTACGGAAAAAGGCGAAGAAACTGTATTCGCGCTTAACCGGGGGTTGTTGATTCTATTCTCGGCGGGGTCGATTTTGCTGGACAGGCGCCAGAGATACGGTTAGTATTGCGCTATAGTCTTTGATTACCGCAAGGTTTTGGTATCTATCCGATGCCACCCTGATACTTTGACAAACATACAATAATCGTTACCGGTTGGGAGACATGCTGTTCGTGGGGCGTCGGAGCGACACGGCATTCGGGAAACTCGGTTAGTTAGGAAAACATGGGCAATCATGAGCGAAAATCTCGCGATTAACGGGCTTCTCGATTCATGATCGGGGGGGCGACGAGATGCCAATTCAGATTCGACTGCGTGAAATTATTCACATAATATTATTTGACTCTGCGTCCAACTTGTTGCAAATTGGGGACTAGGAACCGTGTCAGACCTGTGGGAGGTATCATGAACCATGTAAACTCACAAACGACCAGCATTGGTGCCAATATGACCATAGACCAGTTAAAAGAACGCGCCAATTATATGCGCGGCCTGAATCTTATTTCGCTTTGCTGCGCCGGTTCAGGACATTCCGGCGGGACGCTATCGATGATGGATATCCTGGCGGCGTTATATCTCAAGGTTGCCCGCCACGATCCGACCAACCCCGGTTGGGAGGAACGGGACCGTATACTCTGGTCCGCCGGCCATAAGGCCCCGGCTCTCTACGTTTCCCTGGCGGTCTCAGGGTATTATCCGGAAGAAGAAGTGGCCAAGTTGCGTGCTTTGGGATCGCCGTTTCAAGGGCATCCGCATTGGCGGGAACTAGCCGGTGTGGAGATATCCTCCGGATCGTTGGGACAAGGGTTCTCCGTCGCGGTTGGGGTTGCCCTGGCCGCAAAGCTGGACAAGAAAGATTACCATGTCTTCGTTATTTCATCGGATGGTGAACACCAGGAAGGCTCCATGTGGGAAGCGGCCATGGCCGCGGCCAATTTCAAGCTGAATAATCTCACCATCATCCTGGATCGGAACCATCTGCAGATCGACGGCCCAACCGAACAGGTTATGCGGCTGGAGCCGTTGGCCGACAAATACCGGGCTTTCGGCTGGGAAGTACGGGAAATCGACGGCCACAAGATGGAGCAAATCGTGGCCACGCTGGAAGAGGCTCGGGACAATCGAACCGACAAGCCGTTTTGTATTATCGCCAATACGATCAAGGGAAAAGGCATCAGCTTCATGGAGAACGTGGTCGGCTGGCACGGCAAGTCTCCCGACAAGGAAGAACTGGATCGTTGTCTGACCGAATTGAATCTGACCGGAGTTTTTGACCTGAAGCGGTTTTTCGCCGTCGCCGGCGATTATCAGACGACTGTGGAAAAACGTCTTGACGCCAAGATGCCGCATTTCAAGCGCAACTACTGGTGGAACAGCGGTGACATGATGAAAGTCAAGATGGATCCCACCCGGATGGGTCTGGGACGGGCGTTGGACGAATACGGCGACGATGAACGGATCGTCTGTATCGGCGCCGACATTTCCGATTCCATAACCATTTCGGATTTCTATAAGAAACACCCGGAGCGCAAAAACCGTTGGTATTCGGTGGGCGTCGCCGAGCAAGGCGGGACGACCATCGCCGTTGGCCTTGCCAAAGAAGGCAAGATTCCGGTTTTCGGCACCTATGGCGTCTTTTCCTCGGCGCGGAACCTGGACCAAATTCGGGTCTCGGTGTGCTATGGCAATTTTAACGTGTTGATCGTCGGCGCGCATGGCGGTGTGTCGGTCGGTCCCGATGGCGCCACCCATCAGGAATTGGAAGCGTTGTTCCAGATGTGCGGCTTGCCGAATATGACCGTTTCCGCGCCCTGCGATGCGATCGAAGTCAAGAAGGCCACCCGGGCGCTGTTGTTCGATATCGTCGGGCCGAAGTATATCCGCTTCGCGCGCGAGGCCACGCCGATCATAACCCGGCCGGAAACGCCCTTCGTGTACGGAAAGGGCAACATCCACCGGTTCCGGGGTGAAAAGGAAGATTTCCTTGATGCGTTTGATATATATCTCGCGGAGCAATATCCCGACGAACACGAGGATTTGACACTGGTGGCCTGCGGCCCAGAAACGGCGGAAGCCTGCCGGGCGGCGTGGATACTTCGTCAGGACTACGGCCTTGAAACGCGGGTGCTGAATCTGCATACGGTTAAGCCATTGGACCGGGCGGCGATTATCCGTGCGGCACGGGAAACCGGCGCGATTCTAACGTGTGAAGAACATCAAGTCGGCGGTCTGGGCAACTGGGTGGCCTCATCGGTGTTGGGCACGCCGGAACTGGCCGGGAAGAAGATCCTGTTCGATATGCTGGGCGTCGCCGATCGCTTCGGAGAGTCCGGAAAATCGTGGCAATTAATCAAGGAATTCGGGTTGTCGGCGGAGCATATCGCCGCCAGAGCTAAAAAACTGTTGGAAGACAGGTAACCATAAACAAGGTGTAGAGCCATGAAATTTGCCAAGAGGATGTCCCGTCTGGGGACGGAATCAGCGTTCGAAATGTTAGCCCGGGCGCAACGGCTGGAACGGGAAAAGAATATTAAAGTAATCCATCTTCAGATCGGGGAACCGGATTTTGATACGCCCCGGAATATTCGCGATGAGGCTATCAAAGCCATCAACAACGGCAATACCCATTACACTGCCCCGGCCGGAACGCCGGATGCTCGCGCGGCAATATCCGAATATTACTACAAATTGCGCGGCGTCAGGTACGATCCCGACCAGATCGTGGTCACGCCGGGGAGCAAGCTGGTCATGTTCGCGGTCATCATGATGCTGGCCGAGCCGGGCGAGGAAATCATCTATCCCGACCCCGGCTACCCGATCTACAAATCAGTCATCGATTTTACCGGGGCGACCGGCGTGGCGGTACCGTTGCGGGAAGAAAACCAGTTCCGTCTGGATGTCAAAGAGCTGAAGAAACTGGTTACCCCGCGGACCCGCTTGCTCATCATCAATTCCCCGGAGAACCCGACCGGTTCGGTGCTGACTCGCCAGGATCTCGAGGAGATTTATAAATTGGCCTGCGATCATGATTTCCTGATCATGGCCGATGAAATCTATTCGCGGATCATCTATGACATCAAGTACGAATCGATATCTCAGTTCGATACCCACCAGGATCGGGTAATCATCCTGGACGGGCTGTCCAAGGTCTATGCCATGTGTGGCTGGCGGCTTGGTTGGGGCCTTTTGCCCAGGGAATTGGCTCCCGCAGTCGCGCGGCTGCAAACCAATATCAGCTCATGCGCCACGTCGTTCATTCAACAGGCCGCGGTGGAGGCTCTTCGCGGCTCACAGGATGGCCCGGCGGCGATGGTCGCCGAATTCAAAAAGCGCCGTGATTTCTTTGTCGAGGGAATAAATCAGATCGAGGGATTCTCCTGCATGAAACCGAACGGCGCCTTCTATATCTGGCCGAATATCAAGAATACCGGCTGGGAATCGAAAGAATTGGCCGAATACATGCTAACGGAACTCGGTGTGGCCGGTCTGGCCGGAACGGCATTCGGCGAGCACGGCCAGGGATACCTGCGTTTCTCGTACGCCAACTCCATAGAGAATATTAAATTGGCTTTGGGACGGATGCGCGAGGCGATGCCCGCCTTGATCAAAGAACCCGTCAGATAGGCCATGACTATATCGATCCTAAAAAAGGGCGCCTTGGCGCCCTTTTTTGTGCCCAAAAACGAGGGTGCTCGAACCGACCTCCTGATTCGCTTTTTGGCTTGCCTGACGAAGCCATGGGTTATATACATCAAGCATGCGGTATGGAATTATTACGGTGCCCGTGACCGACATGCGGGCCGAACCGGACCGGCGGTCGGAACGTCTCAGCCAGGCCCTTTTCGGGGCGCCGGTCATGATTGAGACCGTCCAAAATGAGTGTAGCCGCATCATCCTGCCCGATGGTTACTGCGGCTGGTGCCGGAGCGGGCATCTGGACCGCATTCCGCATTCGGCATGGAAACAATACCTGGCCCAACCGAGGCATCTGATCAAATCAGTATCAGCGAAGGTTGGCGATAAAGGCGGTCACGAGCCTCCGTTTCGGCTCTTGTTTGCGACCGAGGTGGTCGTTGCCAAACGTGCCGGAAAGACGATCATACGTTTGCCAAACGGCTTTTCGGCGCCGATAAATCCGCGCCAGGTGATTCCCGCGCCGGCCGGCCCGACCCGCAGCGTGATCGGCCGACGGATCGTGGCCACGGCGAGAGAATTCCTCGGGACGCCATACCTTTGGGGAGGCATCACCCCCTGTGGTTTCGACTGCAGCGGTCTGGTTCAAACGGTGTATCGATTCCATGGCATCCGTTTGCCTCGGGACAGCAAGGACCAAAGCCGGGCCGGGAAGCCGGTGGACCGTGCGGAACTGCGCCCGGGCGATTTGCTTTTCTTTCCGGGGCATGTTGCTATCGCCTGTGGAGGCATGGATATCATTCACGCGTCCGCAGGACGCGGGATGGTGACCATAAATGCTCTCGACCGTACGGCCGATAACTACCGCGAAGACCTCAATAGCAGCTTTCGGGAAGCACGCCGGGTGTTGCCATGAACGGCCGGGTTATTCCTGTCGAATGGGAATTGAAGCGGGAATTCGTCGTGGCCGGGGGCCGCGCCATGACCAAGAAGAATTTCATCGTTGTCATCGAAGGAAACGGATTCGGAGAAGCGGCCGGTTCGGTTCATTACGGAATTACGCCCGATGATCT
>JAQVRW010000009.1 GCA_028700875.1 Candidatus Zixiibacteriota bacterium
GACGTCATATAGAGGTCATAGGTGCTGGTGGAGTCGCTCAACAGGTTGCCATTGGAACCGCCGGACAGAGTGTATTCGCCGCCGATGATTCCCGCCGAAGCCGGTTGAACCAGGCCCAGAAGGCACACTATAATAATAGTCCGGGAAAGACACGTTTTTAGAAATGACATACGCCCCCCGCACAACCGCTGGTTAAACTGCCGATCCCGATGTCGTTTCCGGGGCCGAATTTTTCATCCGCGCCGAAGCCGGCCCGATGCGGGGCGATGGCTCGTGTCGGGAACTGCCGCTCGCCGAAAGCGGCGGCGCGATCGGTGCTTTCGACCGCGGGCACAGGCACGCTGGTCGCGTCGAAGATATTCCCCAAGGTGCCCTGCGGAGCGGCTTCGTCGGCCGCGGCCGGATTTTTCTCGAACCGATCGGGAATGCTATTGCCGTTGAGATCGGCGAGATTATCGTCGATGCCATCGCCGTCGAAATCGACGAGAGCCGCCTTGGCCGCAACCGGTTCAGCCGCCGTGGCGAGGCTTGCTCCGGGCAGGATGATGGCCAGGGCAACGAGAGCGGCCGATAGAGCGCGATATGCTGTCATGCCGGTATCCTTGTCCCTTTGGTGCGATTCGACCGGTACGATGGCCGGACGAATCCCAAATGTATGTTGGGTGAAGGTAATATCCCCCGGTCGATGCCGCAAGCGAATTCGAATACGCTCCGCCGGACAAAAAAACGGGGCCGACGATGGTCGACCCCGTTGAAGAGTACATCAACTCATTGACAACCGGGAGCGGGGCCTTGACGGAAAATGTAGCTGATTATATACACGGCGTCGCCCACGTTTACCTTGTTGTCGCAGTTGGCGTCGGCTGCGTTCATGACCGGCGGCGCCGGGCCGCCCCTGAAGATGTAGGAGATGATATAGACGGCATCGCCGACATTGACCGAAGCGTCGCCGTTGGCGTTGCCCGGTTTGGCAAGATCGATCGTCGCAACCGGCGACCAGGCGCTTTCGGCGCCAGCCGTGTCTTTCACCTTGGCCTTGACTTCGTATGTCCCGTATGTGGTCCAGGGGTGAGCGCCCATGCCGTCTTCACCGGCCGCAAATGGCCCCAACCAGTCGCTTTGGTAGGAATCGCCCCAATCGAACATGAAATAGAGCGAATCGCCGTCGGGATCAGACGCCGCCGCGGTGAACGGGTACGGGAACGTCGCCGCGCCCGTCGGCGGGCCCACAGGGGTTTCCGGCGTCAATGGGGCGGTGTTGATATATTGATTGTTGGTGATGCTGACGTCGACCTGGATACTGGCCGATCCCAGCCAGGTCAGCGTAACGCTGAGATCGAGATCGGGTACTTCCCGCGCCCCGCATTGGAGGAGCCGGGAGGTGATGGCCGATGTCGTCGTGCCATCATGCTGCCGGTACCCGCCGTCGAAATAGCAGGTCGGCAACCAGTAAAAATTGTAAATGTTTGTCAGGTACGCGTCGGCGTAGGTGTTGACATCGTACACCATCACCGAGTAAACGAAATTATACAGCCCGGAGGCCAAAACCGTGTGCAAGGAACTCCTTGTTTGTGGGCAGTATGGTCACCAGGTTGCCGAAGCTTCCTCGATATATATGGTATGGGTCGAGTTGGCCGTAGTGGTATCAGACCCGGGATGCCCCGGCGTCGCCTTAGCAGCAGCATCAACATAATGGGCGTAATAGGGGTTCCCATTAGTTTCCGGATGCGAATACGCCAGATGCCCCTCTGGCTCGTATATGGCGGCGATCACGGCGATATTGCCTTCGGTCACGTCCCCGAAGCCGAAAGTACTGCCATTCCAAACCTTGGTGATGTTGACCGTTCCCTGATACGGCACCGAAATCGCGGTGTCGAGGAGCGATGACAGGAAAGCGTTCTCATATTTCTTGTAATCGTAATCCTCCCACCGGGAGGTCGGTTCGATGACGTGAATCCGGAGAGTGCCGTCATAGTTGGCTTTGGCGTCTTTGGTGACCGCCGGCGGAGTGATGAGCATATCATCGTCGGTGCTCACCGATGTCGCGTCGCGGCAGACCCTGACAGATTCGGCCGCCAAAACCGGTGCTGTCAGGATGATACAAATGCAAATGGTTAAGAGAAACAGTACTGCTCGTTGCATGCAGGCCTCCTAATCTCACAGTTGACCCGGCAGCGCGGGCGGAAAGTTTATGCAGTAGAGTGCATGTCGTTTCATACGACTATGTCAATATAACCTGTTTTTAAAACTATGCAATCAATTTTCCCGATGGGGAAAGCGGCTTTCCGGACCGCCCGAATTGCCGGTGTTTTCTGTCCATGAAGGGGCGATTTCGGCCCGAAGCGAACCCAATTTTGTGGGAAGGCTTTTCGGTGTATGTCCGGACGAAGGATATGATGCATAAATGGATACGGCTTTTAGGGAGTATGCCCCGGCTCATTAGGGCGTGTTGAAAAAGCCCAAATCCACCATCGCGGGGTTGCGACACAGCCGCGCGCCGTGGCGATCTCAAATTGTCTGTAACGTATGTTAATATAATGGAATAACTTATCCCGCCCCAAGGGGCGGGGCACCCCGTCTTTAGCGGACAAGTCTGTATTTGCGGCGGAAAGCTTATGTTTTTCAACAGTCCCTTTAGAGCCGGGGTTGCATAAACAACCATTGCTTCAAGCAATAACCGTTGGGGCATACCCAACGTTATTTACCCCACCCCTAAAGGGGTGGGCCACCCGTCGGTCAGTCTTAATTGCATCCGGGGGCGGGGCCTTGACGGAAAATATAACTGATAATATATACGGCGTCGCCCACATTGACCTTCGTGTCGCAGTTGGCATCGGCCGCGTTCGGGTACGGCGGCGCCGGGCCTTCCCTGAAAATGTAGGAGATGATGAAAACGGCATCGCCGACATTGACCGAAGCATCGCCGTTGGCGTTGCCCGGTTTGGCGAGGTGGATCGTCGTCACCGGCGACCAAGCGCTTTCGGCCCCGGCCGTGTCTTGCACCCTGGCTTTGACGTCGTACGTTCCATACATGGTCCAACGGTGAGTGTCCAAGCCGTCGTCACCGGGGGCAAACGGCCCCAGCCAGTCGCTTTGCTGGGAATCGCCCCAGTCGAACATGTAATAGAGGGGATCGTTATCGGGATCAGACGCCTTGGCCGTGAACGGGTACCGGAACGTGGCGGTGCCTATTCCCTGACCCTCAGGCGCTTCCGGCGTCAGCGGAGCGGAGTTGACAGATTCGTTGTTGGCGATGCTGACATCGACCTGAATACTGGCTGATCCCAGCCAGGTCAGGGTCACGCTCAGATCGAGCGCCGGAACTTCGCGCGCGCAGCTTCCATCGAGCCCGGTAGCGATGGCCGATGTTGATATGCCGTAGTCATATATATACCCGCCGTCGAAATAGCAGGACGGCAGCCAGTGGAGGTTGTAATCGGTCAGGCGGGCGTCAGCATATGCATTGACGTTATATACCAGCGCGGCATAAAGGAAATTGTACTGCCCGGAGGCGAAAACCGTATGCAAGGAACTCCTTGCCAGAGGGCAGGACCCTCAATATGTCGCCGAGCCTTCCTCGATGAATACGGTATGGGTCGATGTCGGCGTGATCTGGTTATACCCGGTTTCCCCCGGTCTGGCCGCGGCGGCGGCATCGACATAATGCGCCGGGAAGGGATAACCGGAAGGAGGATCGGAATAGGCTGTCACCGGGTCATCGTTATAGATGGCCGCAATTACCATGATGTTGTCTTCGGTGACATCACCAAATGTCGCGCTATCAGCATTATACTTGAAATCGTTGCCGTTCCATATCGCTTGAATATCGACTTTTTCGCCGTACGGGATGACGATCGGCTGTACGACGGCGAAGGAGAGGAAACCGAAATCATACGGTTTTGCTTCGGAATCCGACCACCGCGAGGTGGGTTCCACGACGAACACTCGAACGGTGCCGCCGTAGTCGGCTTTGGCTTTCTTGATACCCGCTTGCGGCCGATTGACGACGTTTCCATTATCGACTACCGCCGATGCCGCGTCGCGGCAAACCCTGACGGATTTAGCCGCCAAAACCGGGGCGGACAGGACAATACATAACCCGATGGTAATGAAGAACGTGACTGCTCGATGCATGCAGGCCTCCAAAATCACATTGACCCGGCAGAGCGGGGGGGAACGGTGTCGAAGCGCGTGTCGTTTGCGCCACTATGTCAATATAACGAGTGCCATAGACGATGCAATCAATTTTCCCGGAGGGCAAGGCGGCTGGGTGGCCGCGATCTCTGATCGGGGCTTGCGCCAAAGCGATTAGTATGGATAGAACACGAAGAAGATGGCCGACAGGGCGGCCAGGACCCACATGCCGCCGGAGACTTCGCGGAAACGTCCGGCAAATATTTTCATTAACGGGTAAACAACGAACCCGCCGGTTATGCCGATCCCAAGATTGTAGGTGAAGCTCATCAGGATGATAACCACAAAAGCGGGAATAGCTTCGGTCAGATCGTTAAAGTTTAACTTGACAATGGGGGACATCATCAGCAGGCCGACAAAAATCAACGCCGCGCCATAGGCGGCAGGCGGAACGACGGTCAAAAACGGGGCGAAAAACAACGTCAACAGGAACAGAAATGCCGTCACCACGGAGGCGAAACCGGTCCGTCCTCCGGCCTCGATGCCGGCGGCCGATTCGATAAATGCCCCAGAGGTGGTCGTGCCCACCAGCGGGGCGAACACGGTGCTGAGGGCGTCGCACAACATCGGTTTCTCTATCTCGGGCAATTCACCTTTCTCATCCAGAAACCCGGACTTGTAGGCCAGCCCCAGAAGGGTTCCGGTCGTATCGACGAAACTCATGACGAAGACGGTCAGCACGACGGGGAAGAATCCCCAGGTCAGGGCGCCGCGAATGTCGAGTTTCAAGAAGACCGGGGCCAGGCTGGGGGGGAGGCTGAGCCATTGTTTGGGCAGATCGACCACGCCGAACAGGAAGGACAGGAAGGTTACGGCCAGGATACCCAGAAGAAGAGCGCCGTTGATCCGGCGGATGGCCAGAAAACCGATCAACAGGAAACAGACGATGCCCAGAATGACGGCGATATTGGTCAGGTCGCCGACATGGACCGGAGCGCCGACGGTACCCAGAGTGACCACACCGACTTCATTCAAACCGATGAAGGTCATGAACAGGCCTATGCCGACGGCAAAAGCGATTTTGAGGGAGGGGGAGATGGCCCTCGAAAGCCAGCTTCGGATTCCCAGCAGGCTGACCGCGACGAACAGGATTCCGGCGACAAAGATCGCGCCCAGGGCCGCCTGCCAGCTATATCCGAGGACCTGCACGACGGTGTAGGCGATGAAGGCGTTTTCGCACATGTACGGCGCGATAGCAAACGGACGGCGGGCATAGAGCGCCATGGCCATGGTTCCGAAAAAGGCAGTGAGGATGGTGGCCACCATCGAGGGCCCGAACGGCATGCCGGCGGCTTCCAGAATCTTGGGATTGACGACGATGATATAGGCCATGGTCACAAAGGTGGTCAGTCCGGCGATTATCTCACGCCGGTAGTTTGTGTCCAGGCGGTCGAAGCGAAAGTATCCGGCAATCGGGTCGGCCATATACGGCTCCTGATTATGGCGTCACTTTGTCAACCGTGGGGTAATTTATACGTTTCTTTATCGTTTGACAATATGGAAAGACGACGCCCGGCGAAAGCCATTTCGGCGGCAGGCAGTTTTCCGAACAGGGAAAAGAAAAGGCCCCGGATGGGGCCTTTTCGGGAATGCGTATGTTCGGTCAATCGGTTATGGACAACACGGTTCCGGACCGCCTCGGAAGACATAGGCGATAATGTAAACGGCATCGGCGACGTTGACCTTGCCATCGCAGTTGGCATCTCCGGCGGGTTCAGGCAAAGGGGCCGGGCCGCTTCTGAAGATATAACTGATGAGATAGACGGCATCGGCAATATTGACTTTGCTGTCGCTGTTGGCGTCGCCGCACGTGTACGGCGATTTGACCGTCAGATAAGCGGGGACCGTCCATGGGTTGTCGCCGGCGTCAGGATCATTGCTGGAAATGATGATGTCGGAGACATAACTGCCGGTATCCAGACCGGTCGCGGTGATCTGGCAGATGACTGTATCGGACAGGCCGAACGCCACGGAACCGGAACTCTTGCTCAGGGTCAACCACGGATACGGGTGGAAGATTCGAATCGCCAGGTTGTCGTGCAGATAGGCCGCCAGATAGGCGATTTCGATACCGTCCGTTCCGGCGGCGTTTTCCATCCCCACGGCGCAGGAGAGAATATCGAAACCGGAGGCAATCGTTTGGTACTGATAGGTGATGGCGCCGTCGTTGTCCAGGATGACCTCGGCAGTGACGACGTCGCCGAGGTCGCCGCGGTATTCGGGATAATCGAGGAACTCGATGACACATCGATCGGCGTCGGAATAGACGTAGACGTGAGCGTTGACGTTTACGGTGTCGGCCGGATTAAGGTCGTCCCACAACCAGGCCAGGATGTTGTTCGGCGTGGTCGCGGTCGGCAAATGCGTCTTGGAGCGGGATTTCATCATCGTGGTGTCGAAGCCGATGATGCCGTTGGAGCCGATATAGAGTTGATTGTAGTTCGTGCCGTAGTAGGGGAAATCGAAGCCGATAGCGATCGGGCCGGTGTAACTATCGTCGGTCAATCCGCCGATGACGTCGGTTCCAGTCGCGGAAATGTCGGCCCACTCGAAAACAGGTCCATCCGGATCATCGGAATCGACCCAGAAATATCCGAACTGGTCGGGGCCGCCGGCGTTTTTATCCACCGCGTATCCCTGACGGGTATCTTCGATACCTTTGGTTTGGTCATAATCGTCGAATCCTTCCGGGTAGGTCCGGGAAGCAGGGGCGAGCCTTCCGGCCGCCTGCAGGCGGGTCAGCAGGGAATTGGTGTTCACTGTCTGGCCGGATTTCAATTGCGGCATGATCGCCAGGCTGTACGTCAGCTCGCCGTGGGAAGTATTGCTGATAATCAGGTTGTTGACGGTAGAATCGCCCTGGCCGAGCGTGTTGTCAAACGAGGCCGGCGCGACGGCGATGGCCGGAACATACAGAACCTGGAAGGTGAAGGTGCTGGTCGTGTCGGCGGTGCCGTTGTAGTCCTTGGCGAACAGGTAGTAGTTGACGGTAGTTCCCGCCGATTGAGCAGGAATGTAGCCGTGGAACTCGTCGGCATTCGCGGTCGATTCCAGCAGAACGGTATTCCATGTCGTCGGGGCGGCATAGAACAGAAGCAGGGAATCGGACTCGAGGGTGCCGTTCGATTTAATGGTGCAGATGACCTCGTACGGAATGAGCGTGTCGATCGTGTTCGGCAACGACGTGTGCGTGATCGACACCCCGGCGTTGGGATCAAAACCATCGAGCAGGGCGGTGCCGGTGTTGTCGGGGTCGAGCCAGGTTTTAAGTCGGCTCGCGGAGGCCCCGCCTCCGTTCCACGACATGGCGAATTTGCCGAACCAGTCGGAGGTGATGCTGGTGCAGGAGGCATATCCGCCATGGAGTTGTCCCACGATACGATGGTTCTGGTCGAATAGGGGGGAACCGGAAGAACCCGGTTCGGTGGTACCGTCATCCCAGGCGGTGATCCGCCAGTGGGTGGTGCCGGAGGTGCCCAGGTAGTCGGCGGAAGTCGCAGGGTCGTAGTCGAAGGAGATCTTCTTGATGTCGCCGCTGGGGTGATGGATGCAGGTCGAACCCAGCGACGGCGTGTCGACGTTCGACCATCCGGCATAATAGACATTGTACGATGCCGGCGGTTGTTCGCTCAATTCCAATAGCGCGAAATCGGAAGTCGCGTAATTGGCGCGTTTGACGCATCCGGAGACGGTCTGTGTCGTGGGGCCGTTGGCGTTGGTGCAGCTGGGACTTTCATAGTTGAACATGAAAATCCAGGTGGTCTCCCCGCCGAGGCAGTGATTGGCGGTCAGAAAGTACGGCGTTTCATCCTGGCGGACATTATTGATGAGGGACCCGCTGCAGATGCGGGAGCCGCCGCTGGTCAGAATCATGGCTACGGCGCGATTGTCGTCCTGCCAGTCATCCCCTACGGGGCAGTTGACGTTGTTATTGCAGGACCCGGATTCGCCATAATCCAGAAAGCCCTTGCTCGCATCATAACTGAAAATATTCTTATAGGCGTGGATGACCCGGGAGATGTTGATTTGGCCTTCGCTGCGGACATCGGCGGGTTCATAATATTCGAGAATGGTGACATCGCCCTTGACCGGGCCGGTGGCAAACTGGCCGTGATCCTTGTTGTTGCGGGCCGTGAAAGCGCCGATGATCATGGTCATATCTTCGTTGTACAGGAACAGCCTGGCCCCTTCCGGAAGGTAGTAGCGGTCATAGATAAGATTGATGGAATAGGCGCCGGGGGATTGAATGCGCAGCCGCCAGACGCGTCCGCCGTCATTCAGGTCGGTCCAGGTCCCGGAATTGTCGAGGTTGTAGTTGACCTCGAAG
This sequence comes from Candidatus Zixiibacteriota bacterium, assembly GCA_028700875.1. Taxonomy (GTDB): domain Bacteria; phylum Zixibacteria; class MSB-5A5; order GN15; family JAAZOE01; genus JAAZOE01. The sequence goes on from JAQVRW010000009.1 coordinate 8,522, forward strand.
GGATTACCGAAACGGTACGGAAGTCCCTCCGCTTCTTCGATCTTGTCCTCGGCCAACAGGGCCTGGACATCCACCGACGGCATCGTCATGGTGGCGACGACGGCGGGCAAAGTTTTGCTGAGGCCAAGTGGCGAGCCGCCCTCACTGACCTGCGCGATGACTGTGCCGCCGCAGATGAGGGCGGCCAGGACCAAAACCATTATGGAAAAATATCGCTGCATGTTACCCTCTGGTTAAAGAGTCGTCATTTTGGCATGGTTAATACTCCGCCTACCGGCGGGGGAAAATACTCCCGGGTTGAATTCTGCGCGGTACCGAAGGATATTTTCCGACGGAGATTGATCGACCCATCGGCGCACCGAGGACGGCGGCCGGACTGGATTTGAAATAAACCGATCGGCAAACAAAAACAAGAACCCCAACCCTGCATTTCATTTCGGCTCCGAAGAAAAGGAAGTAACCGATTCTCCCGGCGAGAAACGCGATAGCTTACTAGTGTATAATACCGTTTTTAAATATTTTGTCAACCGGAAAGGTGCCCCGGGGAATATGTGATTGACAACGCCAGTCGCGTGGGGTTATCATATTCCCGTTGCAGGAGGCGGACACATGTTAAGCATAACCAATCTGTCCAAACGGTACGGCAGTATTCCGGCTGTTAACGAGTTGTCCTTTCAGGTTAAAGCCGGAGAGATTTTTGCGCTTCTGGGGCCCAACGGGGCCGGGAAGACCACGACACTAAAGATCATCCTCGGTCTGTTGCGCCCCGACCAGGGAGAAGTCAAAATCAACGGGACAGGAGTTGTCCCCTGGGACAGCGCCCACAAGTTTCAGATCGGCTATGTACCCGAAAACGGGGCGGTGTACGAGAGTCTGACCGGCCGGGAATATCTGCGGTTTGTAAGCGAATTGTACCATCTTGACCCGGATGCGATCGCCCGCAAGACAGACCGGCTGCTGGATTTGCTGGGATTGAAACCGATGGCCGATCAGATTCTGCGGGAATATTCCAAGGGGATGAAGCAGAAGATAATGATCGTGGCCGCACTTTTGCCCGACCCCAGATTGATTATCCTGGACGAACCATTTCCCGGATTGGACGCCAATACGGTTTCGGTGTTCAAGGAGATATTACGCCGCTATGCGCGGGATGGGAAGGCGATTCTTCTGTCGTCACATATGCTGGAGATGGTGGAACACCTAGCCGACCGGGTGTTGATCATCTATCAGGGAACGGGCCGCGTTTGCGGCACGGCCGCAGAGGTGATGGCCGCCGCCGGTCAGTCATCGCTGGACCGGGCGTTCAATGTCCTGACCGGCGTGCGGGATATTGCCGCGCAGGCGGGTGAGATCGTGGAAACGATTCATGGCCGGGGAGAGGGAGAAGGCGATGGGCGAGGGAAGAACATCGGTTGATTTGCGGCAGGTGCGGACGCTGGTCCGCGCCGGGTTAAGACAAATGGTTCGCGGCAGCCTAACTCCCTTTACCGGGGGAGCCGAGCGGGGGCCATCGCGATGGGCGTTTCCCCTCCTGTTGGGGATGAACGTCTTGTATTCCCTGATTCTTTCCGCAGTGGTCGTCAAAAGCGTTAACCTGTTTTCCGGCCTGATTGTCGGCGGCAGTCTTATGATGATGTTGGTCGCCATGCAGATCCTGATGGAATTCGGCCAGGTGATCGTAACCCCCGATGAATACGCCGTCATCGGCGCCATGCCGGTAAGCTCTCGGACCTATTACGCGGCCAAGCTGGCTCATCTGCTGACGCTGGTGACGATACTGACGGCGGCGGGGGCGATCGTCCCCGCCGTCATGGCGACTATATTTCGTCACAGTATCGCCGCCTTCTTTATCGTCCTGATTCATTTCTGGGCGGTATGCGTGACCATTTCGATGGCGGCGGCGGGGATGTATGCCTGGTTGATGAGTCGATTCAATCGGAGCCGCATGGAACGGGTGTTGGGGTATTTTCAATTCGGTTTCGGGCTGATCATATGGCTGGGAATATTCATGTTGCCGGATGTTATGCGCCGATGGCTGACCGCGCCGGGTTTGGCGGATCACGCGGCCTGGAGACTTTCGCCGAGCTATTGGTTTGCGGCTTGGGTACGATTAGTCGATGCCGGATGGAATTGGACGCTTTTCGGCTGGGGGATGTTTGGCGTTGCGGCGCTGGCGAGCTTGCTTTGGCTCGTCTCCGGCAGATTGTCTCTCTCTTATGCCGAATCGTTGTCATCGGGGACGGCGACGGTGAAGGTATTACAACCGCAGAACGGGCAGAGCGCTTTGGGCCGACTATGGCGGCGGCTTACGACGCCAGAGGATCGAGCGGTTTTCGCTTTGGCCAAGGCACAATTCCGTCACGACGTACGATTTCGTATGACTGTGCTGGGTTCGACGGCCATGGTTTTCATTTTGCCGATCATAATGTTTACTCAGAAGGAGTCGTTTCCACACGATCCTTTCTTGGGGCCGTCGCACGGAACGGGAATATTTAATAGTATGCTTGCGTATCTCCTGTGCGCAACAGCCATGAATATGCAAGCCAGTATACAGATGTCGCGCGAATGGAAAGCCGGTTGGATATATTATGTGACTCCGGCCGACCATCGACGATTGATTCGGGCCGGTAACCGGATTGTAATGATATGTCTGGTTTTGCCGGTCGGGATGGCGGTATGGATACTTCTCAGCTTCGTCTTTGGTGCCGTCTTCAATGCGTTGTTGCACGCCTTATATCTGTGTCTGCTGGGCGTGTTATCGTTGGCATTGTTGGGAATCGCCAAGAGGGGACTTCCGTTCGCCGCAGAGTACAAATCCGGGGGCTTCGCCGGCGGGATATTCGGAATGTTTCTTTTGTCAGCCGTTTTGGTGGTTGTCCCGGTTGCATTAATCACAGGATTCGGATACGGGGGGTATGGGGGATGGGCGCTGTGGATGATCGGCACGGGGATCGTCTACTGGCTGTTGACCGTCGCGCGTGATCGCCGGATCGAACGGGCCGCCATGCGGGGGGAATTTGCCGGTTGACCGGTTTCGGCTGGCCGGAGGGGAAGAGGTACTATGGCGAGTTTCGGGATAGCATACCAGAAAACACTCGAGTTCGAAGGCGGGTATGTGTTCGATCCCGACGATGGGGGCGGGGAGACCTACCGGGGAATTGCGCGGCGATTCAACCCCGGTTGGGACGGATGGAAAACAATCGACCGGGCCAGGGGAACGGCCGATTTCCCGCAAAACCTCGATAGTATCGAGCCGTTGCAGGCGGCGGCGCGGAAGTTCTACAAGCAGCATTATTGGGACAGGTTTCAGGGGGACATGATCGTCAGCCAGGAAATCGCCGATGAACTGTTCGATACCGGCGTCAACCTGGGCGTCACGCGGGCGGTGACTTTCCTGCAGGCAGCCTTGAATATCCTAAACCGCAATCAAACATTATATCAGGATATCGCGGATGACGGGTCATGCGGGCCGGAGACGTTGGAAGCCATCGGACGATATCTTCAAAATGATCCGGTTGAATATCTGTTAAAGATTGCGAATATCCTGCAAGGAATGCATTATATCGCGTTTATGAAGAAGAATCCAATGCAGGAAAAGTATGCCCGGGGTTGGCTGGCTCGGGTCGCCATCGGCCCAACCCCCCAGGCATAGAAAACGGCCAGGGGGCCTTTACCATGAAGAAGAGTCCGACGTCTGAAGTTCGCACGGCCCGGTTGCGGTTGATACCGGGGACGGCGGCGATGGTCAAGGCGGCTGTCGACAATCATGTCCGGTTGGCGGATTTTCTGGGGGCCTCGATCCCGAAAACCTGGCCGGGTGATGATCTCCGCGATGTCTTGCCGCAGTTTCATGAACGGATGGTCGAGGATTCGGCCTTTGAAAACTGGGTAGTCTGGTTCTGGGTCTCGCGCGGGGATTCCGGCGGCGACGTTTTGGTCGGTGACGGCGGATTCATGGGTTTACCCGACGAGGACGGGACAGTAGAGATAGGATATTCGATCCTGCCGGAATTTCGGCGGCAAGGGTACGCGCGCGAGGGTGTCGCCGGGCTTTTGGCGGTCGCTTTTGGCATCCGGGAGATCGATACGGTCATGGCCGAAACCGAGAAGGATAACGCCGCCTCCATTCATCTGCTGGAGAAACTGGGATTCTGCCGGATGCTGGGTGCGGGTGAGACCGGCACGGTTTGGTTCGCCCTGACACGGCGGACATATGAAGGATAGTCCTAATTCGGAGGAGATCATATGGCAAAGGTGAATGTCGGGCCGAATGCATTCGGGTATCCGATGCCGATGAGTCTGGTCGGGACGATGGTGGAGGGACGCCCCAATTTTATGGCGGCGGCCTGGGTGAGCCGGGTCAACCCCTCGCCGCCGATGATGGCGGTGGCGATCGGAAAGAGTCATGCCACAAACACTGGGATCAAACAACAGGGGTCGTTCAGCATCAATTTTCCGGGAGTTGATTTAATCAAGGCGACGGATTATTGCGGCCTCGTCAGCGGCAAAAAGACGGATAAATCGAAGGTATTCGAAGTCTACTACGGCCAACTGGAAACCGCGCCATTGATTGCCGCCTGCCCGTTCGGACTGGAATGTCGTCTGATCGACACGGTTGAACTGCCGATCGACGACTTGTTTATCGGGGAGATCGTTGCGGCCTATACCGAGGAGAAATATATGACCGAAGGATCTCTCGACGTCCGGTTGATGAAACCGTTTCTGCTGACCATGCCGGATAATCGGTATTGGGCGGTGGGCGAGGTTGTCGGCAAAGCCTGGCAAGACGGGCGAGATTTACGGGGATGACGGCGGTCCGTCAACGGGACCGCCGTTCATATGCATCCTAAAAGAAAAACTGCGGCGGTTACCGTCCTTCGAGGCTGAGGAAATTCTTGAATTGCGCGCTGTCGGCAAAAGCAGCCGGTTGCTTCAGAAAGATCAGGATTCCGTCTATCATCAGGACGTGATTGCGTTCCTCTTCGAGAATCTGTTCCAGAAGGGCTTTACGTGTCGGGTCGTTTTCGACCTCGGCCTGTTTCAGGTAGAAGGCGACCGATTTTTCCTCAATGAGGCGCGCTTCCTTCCAGGCGGAAATGGCGTCGGCCCCGAAGGCGGCCTTGTCGCTTTGACGGGCCATTTCTTCAAAGATATTCTTGACATGTTTAAGCGTGTCGGGCCCGGTCAATTTGGCGTCGACCAGATCATCCGGGTTTTCCTTCATCGTTCTGAAAAAGCGGTAGTGATTTTCTTCTTCTTCGGCCAGGGTCAACAGGATCTTTTTCAGTTCCGGGTCCGCTGTCAGCGAGGCCTGCTTTTCATAGTAGGCCTTGCCGTCCCGTTCCATCTTCATGGCAAAGTCGGCGATATCCATGGCTTCTCCTCACGTGTGGGTTGAACCAGCGACAGGAGTATAGGGAAAACAGATTTTCCTGGCAACTCTTTTTCGCCATGATGGGCGAACCTGAACGCAGAGACCAAAATGACCGGACCGGGGAAAAAGGAAACAAGGCAGTACCTCCGGCCGTCTTTAATGAATACAAGTCGCAGGGTGAACAGGGAGCCGGGCAAGCGCGGGCTTTTTCGCTTTTCCCGATAAGAAGAATGACATATCTTGGCGGTTTCGAGGCATAGACGGAGGATTGTACCAGTGGCGGCAAAAACACCATATGCGATACTTCGGCTCACGGCGGCCATATCGATAGTTATGGTCATGGCCGTGACGGCGGAGGCGTACCAGCCGGTCTATCGTCCCACTCTGGTCGTGTCCAAGGCCGCTGGAGAGGTCGTCATCGATGGCGATCTCGGCGATGCCGGGTGGCGGGGAACGATGCGGGTGGGCGGTTTCGCCGAGCATTTTCCGGGCGATCAAACCGAGCCTCCGGTAAAGACCGAGGCGATGTTGACCCACGATGATCGCTATCTGTACGCCGCCTTCGTTTGTTACGACGACCCCAAGACGCTTCGGGCCACCTATGCGGAACGGGATGACATCTATGACGATGACAACGTCGTTCTTTTGCTGGATACGTATGGTGATGCCGCCTGGGCCTATGAGTTCACGGTCAACCCATATGGCATTCAGGGCGATGTAATCTGGTCCCGAAGCGGCGATGAAGACACCGGGTACGATTTCATTTGGACGTCGTCGGCCCTGATCACCGATTCCGGTTATCAGGTCGAGATGGCGATACCGTTTTCGAGCCTTCGTTTTCCGAACAACGACGCCCAGACCTGGCGGGTGGATTTCTGGCGCAATCATCCCCGGGCCAGCCGGCGGCAGTATTCCTGGGCGGCGTATGACCGCAACGAACCGTGCTGGCCGTGCAAGTGGGGGACGGTCACGGGCATTAGCGGCGTCAAGGGGGGGCGCGGGTGGGAATTTTTGCCGTCGATGATCGGTTATCAGAAGGGCGAACTGGAGGGGGAAGACAAATCCGATCGCATCTTCAAGAACGACGACCCCGACGGAGAGTTCTCTCTTGGCGCGAAATATACGATCGGCCCGGACATGACCACGGAAATCACGTTTAATCCCGATTTCAGCCAGGTGGAATCGGATGCCGCGCAGATCGAGGTCAATACGACCAACGCACTGTTTTATTCGGAGCGCCGGCCGTTCTTTCAGGAAGGGAGCGATCTGTTTGACACCCGGCTGGGTGCGGTTTATACCCGGATGATCAACAGCCCGCAAGTAGCGGCCAAACTTACCGGGCGGCCGGGACGAACCAATATCGCTTTTCTGGTCGCCCGCGATGATCGCTCGCCGGTCATTCTGCCGTTTGCAGAATCAAGCGAATATGTGTTGGGAAACAAAAGCGTCTCGGAAATTATGCGGCTGCGGCGGACATTCGGCGAGGATTCCTATCTCGGGATTGCGGCCACCGACCGGCGTTTCGACGGCGGCGGGTCAGGGACTTTTGCCAGCTTCGATGGAGGCGTCCGCCTATTAAAGAATTACCGTCTGGAATGGCAGGCGGCAAAAAGCTTCACGCATGAGCCGGACGATACGATGCTGACGTCGGAGATACGCAATATTCGTTTTGATAATGGAGATCATACGGCCGCCTTTGATGGCGAAGAGTTTTCAGGACATGCCTTCTTCGGTCGGTTGGAAAGAGAAGGGCGGCATTTGTCGGCGGAGTTGATCTATACGGAACGAAGCCCGGCTTATCGAGCCGATCTTGGATTCGACACCAATAACAACCGTCGTCAAGCGGAAGCTTCGGCCGAATATACGTTTTTCGTCAACTCTGGCATCATGGACCGTCTTTTCGTCGAATTCACTGCGGCGCGGGTATGGAATTTCGATGGCTGCCGTCAGGATGAATGGGCCTGGTTGGATTTGGCGGGGCAGTTCAAAGGGCAAACATACGTTTCCGTCAGTTACATGCGGAGCCGGGAACGGTTCAGGGACTTGTATTTTCCCGAGATCATGCGCGTCGACATCGAGGCCGAGAGCATTTTCAGTCACTGGATGCAGTTCGGCTTCGAAATCACCCAGGGTCATACGATTGCCCGGCGCCAGAACCCGCCAATCATGGGGAACGAAACATACCTGTCGGTCTGGGGAACGTTCAAACCGATAGAGCGTCTGCGGATCGAACCCGATCTTGAATTCAATAAAAGCGACAAAAGACACACGGGGGAGATTCTCTATCGCGGGTATATCACCAGATGGCGGACATCATATCAATTGACGCGGGAGTTATCGTTGCGCCTGATCGTGCAGTACGATGATTTCGACCATGACTGGCAGCTTGATCCGCTGGTGTCGTTTCGCCTGAATCCTCTGTCGGTATTCTATATGGGTTCTACCTACGACTATCGGGAGTTCCGGAATGATCTGCCCCCCGGTTCCGAATGGCGGTTGAAATCACGGCAGTTGTTCTTCAAAATGCAGTACCTCATTCAGATGTAATCCCATTTGATGCGCCCTCCCGGCGACGCATCATTTCCAACAAATATAAACGGGGGCCGATTGGTATCGGCCCCCGTGACGATGGCGGTGTTGAGGAGGTTTATATGCAGTTCGCGCAGGGCGGAGGTCCATTTCTGAAGATGTACGCGACCAGGTAAATGGCATCGCCCACGTTGATCTTTCCATCGCAGTTCGGATCGCCGGCCTCCATTGGACCAGGCGCCGGACCGTTTCGGAAGATGTAGCTGATGATGTAAACGGCATCGCCGACGTTAATCTTCCCGTCGGCATTGGGGTCGCCGCAAAGCCAGACGGGATCGCAGGCATCGCCCTCACCGTCGTTGTCAAAGTCGGCTTGATCGGAATTGGGGACGATCGGACAGTTGTCATATTCGTCAGTGACCCCGTCACCATCCCCGTCGGGGCGCGTGCTGCATCCCTTGCCCAGAGCGCCGATCAACAGATCACATTCGTTCTGCGGATGGTAGGGCAGACAGGGAGAGAGGTTGTCCACGCGGGCATCGCCGGAAGCAATCGCGCAGAACAAGGGATCCCGTTCCATATTGCCGTTCAGATGCGCTTGTCCGGATATTCCGTCGATCCAGTTGCCGCCCGAATTTCCGTACAAATCGCAGAAGGAAAGTGCGGGTTGAGAACCGGCGCCGGAACAGAACATGGCCGCGCCTTCCGTACTGGCGGCGATAATAGTGCGGGATATAACTGGACTTGCGTCAAGGCAGTAGACGCCGCCGCCTTCGATGGCGCTGTTGCCGGCGATGGTGCAACTGGTCACGGTCGGGTTGCCGTTCAGGAGACTCATCGCCCCGCCCCGCGCCGCCGTGTTTTCAAGCATGATGCAGTTGGCGATGACCGGCGAGGAGCCGGAACATAGAATGGCCCCGCCGTGGCGGTTCAAAAGATCAGGCACGTTCACCGTCCCGAAGCCGTTGATGAGGGTGAAACCCTGTAGTCTCGAAGCCGAGGTCTCACCGTTCACGAAGCGGGCGACGCTGCCCGTATCGGCCGGACCCAGGACGCTGATGTCGGCATCGATGATCGTGTTGATAATATGAGCGGTGTCCTGATCCAGGGCGAACAGACTGCCGACGAAAATGGGTCTCCCCGCATACCGTATCCGATCGTAATAGTGATCATCGGTCACCAGAACGGAATCGTTGACGGTAGTTGAGGTGTGGCAGATGCCTTCCTGGATGCAGGAATTGTTCGATCGGTCGACCAGCCACTTCCACGGCGAGGTATGGGGATTGCCGACATAGTCGCCGCCCCACCAGGGGGAGTAATCGACATTGATGGTAACGCTCACGCCGTCCCCTTTATCGGCCGCGGCAGACCGGTCAAAGGTCGGGGGAGTGAACGAGGCTCCTTCGGGACAGTCGAACGGCACGGGAATCGCCCGAGTGACAGTCACCGAACCGTTCTTGGGAGCCAGGCTCGGTCCGAACAGATCGCCCCACCAGTTGCCGGTGGCGTCGATCATGTTGCTGAAATTGTTGTACACGCCATACTGCGCATTGCCGGCGAAGCTGTTGCTCTGAAGCGTGCAAACAACGATGTTGTTGGTGGACAACTCAATGTACTCTTCCACGCCGACAGCGCCGTTGGTAATCCGGTTGTCGTGGATGGAAGCCTTTAGGGCGCCATTGGTCCACCCCGCATAATAGGCGCTTTCGGAACTGCCCCACAACTCGACTCCGGCGTTGACGGACTCGGTTATGGTGCAATTGGCGACTTCCAGGTTGAGAGTAGCGCCGTCGGCCGCCAAATGGGTTTCTACCGGCCACTGGTTGTTTTCGAGGGTCACACCGTCGATGATGATGGTCGGTGTAACCGGCGGTGTATAGACCCAATTCCACTGCGAATGGCCGATCCCCGTCTGGCAGTCGTTGACGGTTCCGCCGCTGATGGTAATGCTGCCCGGTTCGAACAGTATTATTCCGGTGGCGGCCCAGTCGGCCCCCGAATAAGCCACCCCGGTGACCGTATTGTCAGTCAGGGTTCCGGATGCCCCGTACGACACCTGGATTCCATTGGGGGCCAGGTTGGCATTCACCGCGCCTTGAATCGTATTGCCGGTAAGCGAACAGGTCGTTCCCGGTCCCATGATCAGGATGGCGCCCTTCTGAAATGTCGGGATGACATTATTGTTGAAGGCAACCGTGATGGTCTGGTCCAGACCATGCGTGGCGGCCAGGCTGACCACCCGGCTGCTGCCGGGATTGGCGCCATTGGTGATATTCTCGATCCGGCAGTTGGAAACCGTTCCGCTGGAATTGAACAAGTGGATGCCGTAGAAGTTGTCCGGGCCGAGGTTATTGCCATTGACGGTCAACCCGGAAATGTTGATCGAACTGGTACCGGTCACGCCGATACAAGCGTCAATCGTCCGAGCGTCCCCGGTCCACTGGGTCACCGTGTAGGTACTGCGCTGGGCCGTCGGGACGGCGGCGATGATCGACTGAGCCGGCCCCAAGCCTTCGAGGGTCAGGTTCTTGCCGTCGATACGCAGCTGCTCGGTAAACGTGCCGGTGAGAACATGGACGATGCCACCGTCGGCGACGCGGTTGATGCCGTCTTGGATGACGGTGAAGGCGTCATAGTCCCAGGTATGCCCGTCGTTATATCCCGCCGGCGTGTAATCGTCATCAATCCATACTGCCGGCGGATTGGCGGTAAACGTGCAGGAGGTCAGAGCTTCGTTGTTCCAGGGATCGAAGTCGACATAGGCGCTCACGCTGTTGGCCGTGCCGTAGAGGTTATCGGGATCGTTGTACGGCCCCGAATAATCGCCCCACCAGCAGCAGGTGGCGTCGAGGACGAACCCGTTGGTCGGGACGCCGATCACCTGCGCGCCGGCGCCGTTGGCGTAGATCTCGTTGCGCGTGGCGTCGATGTCCACGGCGGCGCCGTACACCGGCCAGGTTCCGCCGTAGTAGGCTTCGGTCAAATCGAGTCGGACCCCGTCCCAGCCGTTGTTATAGATCTCGTTTTCCGTGATCAGATGGCCGTTCTGGATCGGACCCATATAGATGGCGTTCTTCTCGTTGTCATAGATCTGGTTCCCCTGGATGGTCAGGTTGGCCGGTCCCTGACCCGTCGGCGACATCTTGTCGCTGCCGATCCGGATGATCGCGATCCCGTTGCCGTACTTCAACTGTGTCGCTTCGGTCTCGTTGTTGCCGGTTTGGCCGAAGATCGTGTTGTTCCGAATGGTCAAATCATCACAGCTGCCGGCCAGCTCGATGCCGCTGCGGTGGCTGCCGTAAATCTCGTTATCTTCGATGATCGTCCCGGTCAACTGGCCCCGCTCGGCCGGGTTGTAGATCTCCGCGCCCCCCCAGACGAACACGTTGTTCCCGTTGCCCTGGCAATCGAAGATCTTGTTGCCGGCAAACAGGGAGTTGGTGATGTCGTAGTTGGAATAGTTGGGCAAGGCCAGGTATAACCCCATCCGCCCCTTGGTCCCGTCCTGAGAGGCCAGGTTGGTGTTGGGGCCGATGACGTTGTTGCGAACGATCACGTTATTGACTCCCTGCGTCCCGGCATAGACCCGCAGCAGTTGCGGATCGGACGGCGTCTCGATATTGAGGGCCTCGACCACGAACCCCTCGAAGACGACATCATTGGTATTGGCGATGTCGACCACCTGTCCGACCAGAGCCGGCGTGGGGTTCTGGATGATCGATTCGATGGCCGGATCCCAGGCATAGTCGGCCGGAACGGTGTATCCGTTCTTATTGACGGCGTAAGTCGCACCCCGCAACGTCAACGGCTTGGTTATCGAGACCAATTCCGGATACAGGCCGGGGGCCACATTGACCAGGCTGCCGGTGACCATCCCGATTCCTTCGCCGATATGGCCGGCGGCGTCGAACTGCGGCGAATCATCATCGACCCAGAGCACGGAATAGTCACCCTGGAAACCGGGATCGCCGCTGATATCATCACCCTTGTCCAGCCAGGGGGTGTAGTCGACGTTGCCGTCGATCAACGGTTTGATGTCGGTCGGGGCATCGACCCCGTACCAGTTGCCGGAGGCATTCTGAACGGCAGCGGCGTTGGTGGCGATGGCGTAGTCGGAGGAAGTAATGCTGTTACCCGTGACGAGGGCAGTGACCGTTCCGCCGGCCTCCCAAGCCGACAGAGCCACGCTGAAGCCGCTGATAACGCAGCCGGTGACGGTGAAGTTAGTCGGTCCGGAGGCATACGCGTAGGGACCGTATATGTCAGGCGCCCCGGTGCCGGTAATGACGCTGTTGGTAATAGCGACAGTAACCGGCGATTTGTCGGGGGGAGAGGAGAGCTCCAAATCAAATTGCTGCGCCGAAAGCGGCGGGCGCTTCTCGTCGATATTGCCCTTGGCCCCGGTGCTGTAGGCGAC